>QIKV01000159.1 GCA_003233115.1 Oceanospirillales bacterium | reverse complement strand
TAAATATTTTTTCTGCCCGTTTGACGCAATCCAGAACCGGGGTGTTGCCATGCTCATCACGGTAGACACCAATGCCGAGGTCGATCTTTTTCGGGTTCGGGTCTTCGGCGTAGGCCGTGATGAGGCCGAGGATCGGGTCAGGCGGTATGGCTTCAAGCTGATTGAACACGAGTTTTAGTCCCTGTAAAAATTCTGGTGACGGTCTTGCAGTGGTGCAAATTGTAACTGGTTATGCACTAAACATCTGCGCTAATTATTCGTTGTCAGCCCCACAGTCGGGGATCAAACACATCCACCACACCCCGCTGGTAACTGAGTCCGTACGGCCGGTCATATTTCAGCAGTAAAGGCCCGTCGATATCCACGAAGTCGCAAAGCTGGGCCAGCACGAAAGAAGGCGCCATGCTGAGCGAGGTGCCGACCATGTTGCCGACCATCAGTTGACAGCCTTTTTGCCGGGCCGCTTCGGCCAGTCGCAGGGCCTCGGTCAGGCCGCCGGTTTTATCCAGCTTGATATTGATCATGCTGTAGCGCCGCGCCGCGGTTTCGAGTTCACCGGTGTGCAGACAGGATTCATCTGCGGCCAGCGTGATGGGGGAAGCGAAACCTTCGAGCATGGCGTCACCGCCGCGAGCCAGTGGCTGCTCCAGCATGCCGAGGTTCAAATCTACGCATTTGGGCAACACCTCCTGCAGTAATTCAAAGCTCCAGCCCTGGTTGGCGTCGACCACCAGTTCGGCGTCCGGGCGGGCGGCGCGGATGGCTGCAAGCTTCTCGAAGGGCAGGTGGTCGTCGAGTTTTATTTTGAGTATCGGCGCATCGACCGCTGCCAGGGCCTTGGCAGCCATCGCCTCCGGTGTGTCTTCCAGACCGATGGTAAAAACCGTGGTGACAGGCTTTGGATCGATACCCGTCAGTTGCCAGATGGTCTGACCGGATCGCTTGCACTCCAGATCCCACATGGCGCAATCGATGGCATTGCGCGCCCCACCCGGGGGCAGCAGGTTCTGCAGTTCCGCGCGGGACAGGCCGCGGCGAATCTCAGCGGCAACGGCGTGGGCCTGCCCGAAAATACTTTCCGCCGTCTCATCCAGGTAGAAAACACCCTGCGCTTCACCGCGTCCGATAAATCCGCCTTCGGCCAGTTGTACGACCAGGCAGCGTGAGTTGGTCCACTCAGCGTTTGCGATGCGGAAAGGCCTGGTCAATTCCCAGTCTGCAATGTGTATGCTGAAATCCACGACCTTATACCTCCGGATAGCGTTGTTTGATAGGTTCGACAATTGCCCCGCAGCCGGGTTATTGCTGGCATGAATTGAAGCTCTTGCGGGCACGTCACGGAGGCAGTTTACATGGGATGTGGCAAGATTGTTAAGCTAACCCGCATATTTCACCAGGCGGTCCGGGGCCTCACCGCATTTTTATAAATCAGTTGAAAAGAACGGCATTCCCACCAATATATTTTTCATAAAACAGTTCTTTTCTGGTGTGTTCTGAAGCAAAATACTCTTACCATTTCAACGCATGAAAGAATGCTGATTGAAGCCCCCTTGACAGAGGAAATAAAATGACCGAAGCATATATTTACGACCACGTCAGGTCGCCCCGTGGCCGCGGCAAACCGAATGGCTCGCTGCATGCCATTACGCCCATTAATCTGGCCAGCCAGGTGCTGCGCGCGTTGCGGGATCGCAATGAACTGGATACCTCGCTGGTTGACGATGTGGTGCTGGGCTGTGTTGGGCCGGTGGGGGAGCAGGGTGCAGATATCGCACGCGTAGCGGTGCTCAATGCTGACTATGCAGAAAGTGTGCCGGGCAAGCAGCTTAACCGCTTTTGCGCGTCCGGGCTGGAAGCGGTCAATTCGGTTGCTGCCCAGGTCATGTCCGGTCAGTCAGACGTCGCCATTGGCGGCGGCGTCGAGTCCATGTCACGCGTGCCGATGATGTCCGATGGCGGTGCCTGGGCAACGGATCCGCAGGTTGCCTACAAGACCTACTTTACGCCCCAGGGCGTCAGTGCGGACCTGATCGCGACCAAATATGGGATCTCGCGTGAAGATCTCGACGTGTATTCGGCCACCAGCCAGAAGCGCGCGGCGCATGCATGGCAGCAGGGATGGTTCAACGGTTCGGTGGTGCCGATCCATGACCATATTGGCCGGGTGGCGCTGGATCACGATGAGCATATGCGGCCCGAGGCTACCGCTGAAAGCCTGGGTGAGCTCAATCCATCGTTCGTCCTGGCGGGTGAGCAGGGCGGATTCAACGCCGTCATCCTGCAACGCTATCCCGAGGTTGAAGCGGTCAACCACGTACACACTGCGGGCAATTCCAGCGGCATCGTGGATGGTTCAGCCGCCGTGCTGGTGGGCAATGCTGAAGCGGGCAGGCGCATGGGCCTGCAGCCACGGGCGCTGATCCGCGCTTTCGCAGCGATCGGCAGCGAGCCCAGCATCATGCTGACCGGCCCGGCACCAGCCACTGAAAAAGTACTCCGGCGGGCGGGCATGAGCGTGGCCGATATCGATTTGTACGAGCTCAACGAAGCCTTTGCAGCGGTGGTGCTGCACTACATGGATCAACTCAATATCCCGCACGACAAAATCAATGTCAACGGCGGCGCAATTGCCATGGGCCATCCATTGGGTGCGACCGGCGCAATGATCCTCGGCACCGTGCTGGACGAGCTGGAGCGGCGCGACCTGGCGACCGGACTGGTGACCTTGTGCATCGGTGCCGGCATGGGCGTAGCGACCATTATTGAGCGGGTCTGAGCAACAGGCTGATTGACAACACACGAAATTTGGAAATACAGATAATGAACAAATCAATTCAATACAGCGTAGATGAAGATGGTATTGCAACCCTGCTGATCGATGTACCGGGCAAATCAATGAACGTCCTGTCGGATGAACTGGTGCTGGAATTATCCGACTGCATCGAACAGGTGGCCACGGATGAAAACGTCAATGGCGCCATTATTGCTTCGGGCAAGGCAGCATTTATAGCCGGTGCGGATATTACCGAACTGGTCACTGCCTATGACCGGGGGGTGACCGCAGCGCAGGGCTATGAGTGGAGCCGGAATCTGTCGGCAGTGCTGCGCCGGATAGAGACTTGCGGCAAGCCGTTTGTAGCCGCCATCAACGGCCTGGCGCTGGGCGGAGGTTTTGAACTGTGCCTCGCCTGCCACTACCGCTTGCTGTCGGATCACCCCAAAGCCGTGCTGGGTTTTCCGGAAGTCAGTATTGGCCTGCTGCCCGGGGCGGGCGGCACCCAGCGTTTACCCCGCTTGATTGGCATTGAGAACTCGCTGCCGGTGATATTGCAGGGCAAAAAGCTGGCGCCGGAAAAAGCGCTTAAGCTCGGTGTCGTAGATGAAATTGCACCGGCGGATGAACTGCTGCAGCGTGCCAAAGACTGGTTGGTAAAGACACCTGAGCCGGTTGCTCCGTGGGACGTCAAAGGTTTTCGCGTCCCCGGTGGCGCAGGTGCGAACTCACCGAAAAACGCGCAGACTTTCATGGTTGGCACCGCATTGCTGGCCGCCACTACACAGCACCACTATCCGGCACCCATCGCCGCAATCTCAGCCGTTTATGAAGGTTGCATCACGCCCATCGACAGCGGACTCGATATCGAGTCGCAGTATTTTGGCCAATTGGTATCCGGTGTTGTGGCACGCAATATGATGCGCAGCCTGTTTGTGAACAAAGGGGCGGCCGACAAACTGGCTCGCCGCCCCGCTGGGGTGGAGAAATCCCGGGTGACCAAACTGGGGGTGCTCGGCGCCGGTATGATGGGTGCGGGCATTGCCTATGTCTCGGCGCGTGCCGGTATGGAAGTGGTCTTGCTCGATACGGATATCGAAGCTGCCGAGCACGGCAAGGCCTACTCACAAGGCCTCCTTGACAAGGCCATCAAGCGTGGTTATTCCACCGAAGAAAAGGCCCTGGCGCTGTTGAACCTGATCCGCCCGAGCACCGATTACAACGATCTTGAAGGCTGTGAACTGGTGATTGAGGCAGTCTTCGAAAACCGTGAGATCAAGGCGGCTGTGACCGCGAAAACCGAGGCGGTCATCCCGGAAAATGCCATTTTCGCCAGCAATACATCAACGCTGCCGATCACAGGCCTGGCGGAGGCTTCCAGGCGGCCCGAGAGCTTCATTGGACTGCATTTCTTCTCGCCGGTCGACAAGATGCCGCTGGTTGAGTTGATCGTCGGTGAGAAAAGCTCGCCTGAAGCCATTGCCCGGGGCCTGGATTATATCCAGCAGATTCGCAAAACACCCATCGTCGTCAATGACAGCCCCGGCTTTTACACCTCCCGCGTTTTTTCTACTTCCACCAACGAAGGCATGACCATGCTGGCCGAAGGAATCAGTCCGGCGCTGATAGAAAATGCGGCAAAGATGGCCGGCTTGCCCGTGGGGCCACTGGCGGTGATAGACGAGGTTACGCTCGAACTCGGTTACAAGATCACCATGCAAGCCGCCAAAGACCAGGGTGATGATTACCGCTTTTCTTCAGGTTTTCCGGTGTTGCGCAAGTTCGTTGAGGAACTGGATCGCAAGGGCAAGCGCTTTGGTGCGGGCTTTTATGACTACCCGGAAGGTGAAAAGAAGCACCTGTGGCCCGGGCTGGCAGAACTTTACCCGCTGGCAGAAGCACAACCGCCGGTGCAGGAAATCATCGACCGCCTGTTATACCGCCAGGCGCTTGAAACCGCGCGTTGTTTTGAGGAAGGCGTGCTGGATCATCCCGCCGACGCCGATATCGGCTCTATATTTGGCTGGGGTTTCCCGCCCTGGACCGGTGGCACACTGTCGTTTATTGATACCGTCGGTATCAGGCATTTCGTAGACGAGTGCGACCGTATGGCTGCGGCCT
>QIKV01000199.1 GCA_003233115.1 Oceanospirillales bacterium | reverse complement strand
CGGCATGGGTGGAAGCTGGGCAGGCAATGTTGGCTAATCTGGGTTTCATCAACGCAGGAGATTCTCACAATGTCATACCGATCGAACCGAGGCCTGGGCCGCATCATCCCGATCTTGCTACTGGCGTGCTTGGGGATTCTCATTAGCCTGGCGGTGCAGGCTGCCGAGCAGCACTTTCCAGACGTGCTGGCAGTCAAGGTGCAGGCACATGGCACAAATACTTTCAATTTTGCTGTGACGATTTCATCTTCCTACGATACCCCGCAGCGTTATGCGGATGGCTATCGGGTCATGAATCGCGATGGAACGGTCTATGGAGTACGCAAGCTGCGGCACGATCATGCCAGTGAGCAGCCCTTCACCCGGGGTCTGCGCGGGGTGACGATTCCTCCCGGGGTACGGGATGTCGTGATCCAGGCCAGAGACCAAAAATATGGCTATGGGGGTAAAACGGTGCAGATTGCTTTGCCGGGTCGTTAAACAGCAGGGGTCTTCGAGAATCGCGTCTCGGTGGGATGCGGCAAAACAAGTCTTGATCCTCACATTATGGCAATACGTTCCGTGGGCTTACCTGGTTAGAAAAACGAGCCCCGTTTGCCCGCCGCTCCCAGCCGGTGCATAAACGGGGCTCATCGTACTGTGCGGGTTCAGCCTTTTTTCGCGGCTAAAATCTGATCCAGATAATCCGGCGTACCCTTGATACGCACGAGCTTGGGGTACTTCAGCGGGCCATGGTAATCGACCGAGAAACGCTCAACCCGGCCCTGATTCTTGACGGTCAGACGGAGCGGGCCGGCATCAGCGACTGAGGCTTGGATAGCCCGCTTGAGTACGGCCGGGCTGAAGTGTTCGCCATCAACTGCGACGAGTGTCATACCAGGTGCCATACCCACCTTGAAGGCCGGTCCATTCCACAGCACATCGGTGACAACCCCTTTGTTTTTGAGTTGCAAGCCGAGCGTAAACCAAGGGGCGAGCATCATGTGGCGGGTTGCGGCCAGAGCTTTTTCGTACGCATTGGGCGTGCTGCCGTAGGTCAGTTTCCAGCCACCACGAACAATGCCTGCAAGCGGGGCATGGGTCGAGGTCTCATCGAGTAGTTGGTGCCAGAAACCATTCCAGTTGTAGGGAACGACCCGGTTAAGCGCGGCCACGATATCGGGATACGTGTAGGTCACTGTGAGGTAACTGCCGTTATCGATACCGTAGAACTGGCTGGCAAAATTATCGAGTGACTTTCTATCGTGGGTCAGTCGCCGGATCAAGGTATCGGCGTCTAGCCACATGAGGGTTCCCTCGCTGTAGAAGTCGCCGGCCGTACGCCGCCAGTTGGAGTAGAAAGTAGGTGCCTGGTACAAGAGTTGCGCAGCGACTGTGGTATCGACCAACGGTCGCCAGCTGCGGCCCGGCTCAATGTTGAGATAAGCCGCCCTGAGGGCGAGCCGCTGGCGAGCTGCTTTAGCGGTATCCAGATGGCTGCGCGCGGCGAGTACCATCGATCCATAGTAGGCAGTGAGTCCTTCATAGACCCACAGCAGCCCGGTGTGCTCGGGTGCCTGGAAATTGGATTGCCACAGCTCGGCCGGACGGCGGAACTTGCCATTCCAGCTGTGGGTGTATTCGTGCGGCAGCAAACCAGCGGCGAGCATGGTCGTCCGTGGTGAGAGGAAGGTGTCGGCGCCGGTTCGATCATCGCTAGACTGGTGATGTTCCAGACCGAAATGGGCAACATTGTTCGAAAGTGTCAACAAAAAATGATAGCTGCCATAGTGATGGGAATGAAACAGCCTTTGGGCCTGGACAATCAGGTTCCGGTAGTGTTGCACCGTTTTCGGGGTCAGATCGGCCGCCTTCGGAAACTGCGCCACGATATCCAGATAATGGTGCACAGGATCGCCCGGTGAGAGATTGTATTGCTTGAAATAGCGGCCGGTGATGAGCGGGGAGTCCACCAGATTGTTCAGCGTGACTGGGGCAAAGTGGATCACATTGCCATTGCGCGATACCGTGGTCAGGGCCGTTGCATAGTGCCAGCCCGCAGGAATTACCAGGGTCGGATCGTAGAGAATATCGCGACTCGGAAGGCTCTCTGGATAGAGCACGACCTGGTTCCATTCCAGGTCCGCCAATACCGGCGTGGTCGATACCCCCTCGGTAAATCTACCGCCACCAATGGGCGAGAGAAAATCGTAGTGAATCTTGATTTGCCGCGCGCCGGCCGGAATGTCGACATGAAAAGCGTTCATGTCCACGGCATCCCGATGCCAGGCGATACGCCGGCCGCCGGTGGTGATTACCAACCCGGCCAAGCCGTTGATCGGCCCGGTGGGGCCGTGTTCGCCGGGAATAAACTTGGGGAAATAGAGCGTGAGTGGTCCGGATTGTACCGGCATGGTTTCGGTAGCCCGAAAGATATGCTGCGGTGCCTGGGTGAGACTGACTTCTAATTTCACCGGGCCGAACGGAGCACCCTGAGCCCATGACGACACCATGCCCAGCAAAAGTACGCTCAGCGCGGTAAATAACCAACGAAGCCTCATCACGGTTTTCATTACAGTTGTCTCCTTGAAGAACAAAGAACTGGGTCAGGGCACCTTACTGGTTCTGGTTGGCCGCTTCCATGTGGTTCCGGTGGTCGTTGTCAGGTCAGCCAAAAACGTGCCGTACGCAACGGAATTTCCTGCATGATGTGTATTTGTAACCGGTTTATTGGTGCTGTAACTATTTTTCTGGTTGGACCGAGGGTAGTAAAAAAATAATATTATGTAATTATTTCTCTTGATATGTGTATAAATATAATGATAATTCTTGTACCAAGAACTGGGCCAGGCCTCTTACAGGTTCTGGCTGGATAACCTGTTATCGAGCCAAAGATAATGAGCTCTGGCCCGGTTCCATTAACCTGATCCTTTTTCTTGACAGTTGCCTTTATCAGGCGGGTCTGATTACATGGTGGCATGTCGCGCCTCGGTATATTCCTCACCGTTGCCCTGACGGCATTTGCCTTGAACGTGCCGTTGCCTGCTATGGGCGCCACAAACGGTCGCAGCGCGTTGCTGTTGCATGTGGATGGGGCCATCAGTCCTGCCATGGCCGACTACATCGTCCACGGGCTGAGCGCCGCCAAGAACCGCCACGCCGAGCTGGTCATCCTGGAAATGGATACCCCCGGTGGGCTCAGCAGCTCAATGCGCACCATCATCAAGGCGATCCTGGCTTCGCCCGTACCGGTAGTGACGTATGTCGCTCCCAGTGGGTCGCGTGCGGCCAGCGCTGGTACCTATATCATGTATGCCAGCCACATCGCCGCCATGGCTCCTGCCACCAACTTGGGTGCGGCCACCCCAGTACAATTGGGTGGCACAACGGCTACTCCCGCCAAGCCCAAGACCGCTGAAGAACGTAAGATATTGAATGATGCCGTGGCCTATATCCATGGTCTTGCCCTGAAGCACGGTCGCAATGCCATCTGGGCCGAGCAAGCCGTGCGCAACGCGGCCAGCTTGACCGCCACAGAAGCTCTGCAACAGCATGTGATTGATCTCATGGCCAACAACGTAGCTGATTTGCTTGCCAAGCTTGATGGGCGCAAGGTCACCACCGAAGCCGGTGTGATGACGCTGCATACTGCCGGCATCACGGTGCAGGATTATCCGCGCGGCTTCCGGGTGGACTTCCTGATGGTACTTACCAACCCCACCGTGGCCTACATTCTGTTATTACTCGGTATCTTCGGCCTGATATTCGAGGGCTATAACCCCGGCGGTATAGTGCCGGGCGTGGTGGGGGCCATCTCCTTGCTGCTGGCTTTGTATGCCTTCCATATTCTGCCGGTGAATTTCGCCGGCCTGGCCCTCATCGTTTTGGGCATCATCTTATTTGTGACGGAAACCTTCGTACCGGCCTACGGTACCTTGAGTATCGGTGGCTTGGTGGCATTCGTGATCGGATCTATAGTCCTCATGGATACCGGCGTGCCGGGTTATGGCGTGTCACGCGGGCTGATCGGTGGTATCAGTGTTTCTGCGGCGCTGCTTATATTGGTCACACTGTGGCTGGCCGTGCGGTCACAGCGGCGGCCGGTGGTCAGCGGTGCGGAAGAACTGCTAGAGGATATCGGCCGCGCCTTGAGCGATTTCTCTGCCGATGGCAGCGGCACGGTGCACATCCACAGTGAAACCTGGAATGCCCACAGCAAAACTCCGATTCACGCGGGTGACAGCATAAAAGTTATCCGTCGTGAAGGTCTGCAACTGATCGTAAAACCCATACAAGCCTCAAATAAGGAGGATACCTGAATGCCCATTACAATCCTTGTCATCGTCGTCATCCTGGCATTTGCCGTTTTCAGCTCCCTCAGGGTGCTGAAGGAATACCAGCGCGGGGTCATTTTCACCATTGGCCGCTTCGATCGTGTTTGTGGTCCTGGCCTGGTGCTGGTCTGGCCCATCATTCAGACCATGAGCCGGGTGGACCTGCGCGTCGTGGTCATGGAAGTGCCGCCCCAGGACGTTATCTCCCGGGACAACGTATCGGTCAAGGTCAATGCAGTGATCTATGTACGCATCATTGACCCGGAAAAATCCATTATCCAGGTCGCTAACGTTTTCGAAGCCAGTAGTCAGTTGGCTCAGACCACACTACGTTCCGTACTCGGTCAGCATGAGTTGGACGATATGCTGGCGGCCCGCGACAAGCTCAATGTCAGCATCCAGAATATTCTCGACCAGCACACCGATGCCTGGGGCATGAAAGTCACCAACGTGGAAATCAAGCAAGTCGACCTGGATGAAAACATGGTGCGGGCCATCGCCAAGCAGGCCGAGGCAGAACGTCAGCGCCGCGCCAAGGTCATCAACGCTGAAGGGGAGTTGCAAGCTTCACAGAAACTAATGGAAGCTGCGCA
>QIKV01000204.1 GCA_003233115.1 Oceanospirillales bacterium | reverse complement strand
ATTTGTAAAACGTACCCTGGCTAATCCCATACCGCCTGCAAATATCTGCGGCCTTCTCGCCAGCCTCGTGCTCCCTAAGCATCTGAATGATCTGTTCGTCCGTAAATCGTGCCTTCATTTTGTCCGTCCTTTGGTTCGGCGGACTCTACATTAAACTGGAGGAGATTCAGGGGCTCAGGTCATGCGGAATATACCGACTACTGGGAAACTCTATCAGCCCCGAAGAAAAGCCGTTTTGGATTTGACGTTGTGACGCGTCGCTTCCCCGAGATGATTTCGTCGCTGTTTGCACAAATTGCGGAGCCCGTAAGGCGTGTTGTTCATGGCGGTCGCGGTGTTGGAAGAAGTACCAACCAAATCTCGTCAGGGGGTCTCGGTGGCCATGTAAATATCGGCGTATTTTCAAATAATTCGCGCAGCACAATCATCGCCGCAGGGCAGGCACAAAAGATGATCCAGATGACATATCAAGGCTATACCCGATTAGTCGAGCCATACAGCCTTGAGTACTATGTTAGAAAAAGAGATGGTGTAGGGAATGAGTATTTTTGGGGTTTTGATACCACCGGAGGGAGAAGCGGAAAAACTTCAATTAAACGCTTCTTCAGCGATCAAATCCAGGGCGTTACAATAACGGATCAAGGATATAACCCAAGATACGACATCGATTTCTAGTTCTACATTATTTGACATTACTCATAATCTGAAACAGCCGTTTCCACTCCTTCGGCACCTCCAAAGTTCGGTCTCTATCCCGCTCTAGAGCACCACAAAAAACCTTCTGCCAAGCGGTCATCATATCGTGTCAGGTGATATCTGCTTGTAGTCATTTGTACGCTCCTGCAAGTCAAACAAAGGCTGGATCAGCTGTATATCATTGGTGATGATATCGTGGGTGCTTCGGCCACTGGTCTCTACGACTCATGAAATTATGCCATATTTTCGGGATGACCCAGTAGGAGACGAACATGCGATCAAATAGGCCAACTTCTTAAAATTCTTGTTCATCGCACTTCTTAAATGCGCTTTCTCCAAATCTACAAGTCTCTCCTGTATCTAGAACTATGTGGAATGAATTTTCGCCGTAAAGAACCTCCCGTCTTAGTACTACACCCTTGGAATCTTCAGGAAAGTTTTCGACGACTCGCTCACCTATAGGCTCAACTTTCATACCAGCCATCGGCTCAATTTCTCGTCCCAACATAGCCCCAATAATCGCTTCACCAACCGCAAACCAGCGAGCGGCCTCAAGGGGCTTTATAATGGCGGACTGGGGCTTGTGAGCTATATTGTTTCTGGCGTTGCGCAAGTTCACCAGCCAGGCAGAATAACTCTTGGGAAAGGCGACTTTAGTATGACGTCTAGCACACGAGTATAATTTGTCGATTGGGGGGCTTTGCGTGTTGGTAATCAAATACTCTGATATCCCGTCACCTTTATCAATAAGCCACCACTTCAAGGCCGTCTCAATTGATGTCGCCAGTATGAGTACGGCAGAGTCGTAGGACCGACTAACAAAATTATCGAGGGCGATGGCATACAGTTTAGTGAAAGGTAGAGTTTCGATCTCCCCTGTCAAAAACTCCCCAACTTTGTTCACTTCGTCTTCGGTCAGGTGGACTTGCCGACGTTCAAAGTGCACTGGCATCGGAATTGTTATACCGTTTTTGTAAACGTTTGCAGCCTTGGTTCCTTTGGCTTCAAAAAGTGGACGAAGTTTTTCTCTCTCTTCGTCGGAAAAGCGCCAATGAACTACGGAAAACTCCTGCCCAGCCTGTGTCCTGACCGGGCGAAGTGCAACAGGCTGCAATCTAAGAGCTTTCGGCAAACGGCGTATACAAGCGTCGGCCGCTACGGCAGCCTCTTGTATTTGATCAGCCATTTTCTCAACTGTTCGGTGTAACTCTGGAGGAAGTGCCTGCCAGTGTGGCGGGAGCGAGGGGTCTTCCTTTGTCAGAGCCTCAACAAGTTGTTCTTGTTCGTTTTCAGCGAGTTCAAATTCGGTTTCAAGACGATATCCGCCTATACTAAAATTTACAGCGTGCTTGTCCCATGCGAAGGTAAATGACTCACGTTGGATTTCGTGATCCAACCAAAGCTGGCCGCCATAACCGGTTCCTGCAGTCAGAGTGCTCATTTTGAACTTATACCATAAATACCTGAAATTATGTTCTATTTATACTCCTTCATGAGACGAATTAAAGGTTCGATAAGCTCATCGTTTCTCCTGAGACCCTGACTAATTTGACCGCTATCCCGTTCTTGTGCACATTGCGATATTCACGGGTCTAGGCAGCTTCATCGTCCAATGGTATTTCGTGTGTGTCATAGAGCAGGTCGATCAAAGTTCGGCTTCTGTCTCGTTCTTGTGCACAACATACAAAATCAATCTCAGCTAGGAGTCACCATATCTCCGAGGGTGATTTATTGTCGATCTGTGGGAAGGGTTGGGTCACAACACACAATTTCAAAACTAGCTAGGAGTCACCATATCTCCGAGGGTGATTTATTGTCGATCTGTGGGAAGGGTTGGGTCACCAACGGGGTTGCCCATCAAAGCAACCCGCAATATAGGGCTAATAATAAGGCTAGATTGCCCAAAAACACGGTTCGAGTAGGCCATATACACCGTATGTGCGTTTTTTGGCAGAAACACCGAAATACCGCTCAACAGAACGGTATTTTACGGTTCGAGTAAAAACACACGGTGGGTCTGGTTTTGGTCAGTTTCTGCCTTTTTGGGTGGTCAGCACCCCTCCCTTCATGAACTGTGGATCAGTCCACTGGCGGACCTCGAGGAACACCCTGGCAGTATTGGCAATCCGCTTTGAGAATACATTTTCCAGTAGCTGACGCTTTTCGGGCTTAGTCAAATTGGCGTATAGGTTGGCCACGTTGGACATGGTTGAAACATACAAATCCCGATCACGTTTGATATCAGCCGGGTCTGGCAAATCTTCCAAATTGCTGCGCAGTTGCACCAGATCAAAATTGGCCTCGGCCTTTTTGGCATCATAGGTCTGTTGATCCAACCCGCCCTCAATCAGCAAGTCTGCGGCCCGCGCCAGTTTGGTTTCGGTGGCCTCTATGCTGGCCGTAAGGGATCGTCTTTGTTGGCGCAGGTTGCTAGTCAGCTTGCCATGTTTCCACTCTGTCCGCATTTCTTTGATCGCCGCTTTAGAAAGCTGGATGTCTGCCAGCCTGGCCCGCAAAGCTGTCTCCAGCCGGTCTTCCCGGAAAGTTTTCATCGGGCATTCACGGCACTGGCAGCGATAATACACGTGGGCTTTCTGGCGTTCGGGGATTAACGGACCAGCGCAATCTGCGCAGCGAAACAGCCCCCGGAACAGGAAGTTGTGTTTGGTAACTTTAGGGCCACAGCGGCGGGACTTGATCATCTGAATGCGTTTGTATTCAGCTTTAGAAAGCAGTGGTTCATGTATGCCGTCATAGGTATCGCCAGTGCGCAGGATGGTGATCTTGCCGTAATAGAAAGTATTGGAGAGGACTTTCTCAATGCCGTGCAGGCTAACTTTGCCGCCACTATGGTTGCGCAGCCCCCGGCGATACATTTCTTCGCGCAAGCTTTTCAACGAATGCTGGCCAGACAAATACAGACGGAAGGCTTCTTTGATCAATGGCGAGGCAATTGGGCACGGTGTCTTGGCTTTGCCTTTTCCATTGTCCAAGTACCCAAGTGGGGACTTGAACGGATAAAGGCCCTGTTTGAGGCGTCCCTGCAGGCCTTTGCGGGTTTCTTCCCGCTGGTTGCGACTGAAGTCTGCAGCAATCACAGCCAAAAAATCTGCTGTCATACGGCCACCACGGGTGGAAAAATCTATGGGCTCAGTAGCAATGTGGAATTCGATATCCTCGTCCATCAGTTGGGACACAGTGGCCCAGTCTTGCAAGTTCCTGGCTGAACGATCCAGTTTGTGCACCACCAGCCCAATCGCGTGTTGACGGCGCAGCCGAGCAATCATGTGGTTGAATATCGGGCGGCCAATTTTGGCAGCGGTCTCTTTTTCCTCGAACCATTCGGTGATGGTCAGGCCGCGCTTGATGGCGCATTCGGCAATGGCGTCTTTCTGGGCTTCCAATGAGACTCCCTCACCCTGCCGAAGCGTGCTGACGCGGATGTATCCAAAGCAGGGTTTCATGGTGTTGGTGGGGTTTCTCGGACTCTAGCACAGGAGTCTGAATCATCCGAGTCCATGGAAGGGGCTAGAGGCCATTTCCCTTCGGCCACTAACCGCAAATAGACTTGTTCACACAGGTCGAGATGGGCTTGCAGACGTTCGTCTTCGGTCATGTGCCCATGATACGGAAACCAAAAATTCCGCCTAGCACCCACCCCATGCCCCACCACGATACGGTGGATACATGCTGGCCGAAAATGGCTTCAGCCGCTGCCCCTCTTGCAGTACCTGCACAATCGCCCGGTGGTTGGGCTGGTTGGTTAGATCGTGGCAGGTGAAGGCTGGCAGTTCACGCTGGAAAGTAGCTGCGTCTTTGGCACCAACCCGGAAGGTGACGGTGGAGCCGACGTTGCCCAGAATGGCTTCAAACACCGCCTTGTCTGTCTGCACGATGTGTTGGTGCGCGAGGGTTAAACCGAGGCCATACTTGCGGGCTTCAGATAACATCCCGGCAAAGCTCTTGGTGGTGAAGTTATGGAATTCGTCAATGTATAACAGGAATGGGCGGCGGGCGGTTTCCGGCAGGCTGTGGCGGGTAAAGGCGGCGTGCATGATGCTGGAGGTGATCAGGCCACCCACGATGTTGGAGATATCCGCGCCCAGGCGTCCTTTCTCACGATCAAAGGCGTGCCGGTATCCATGATGTGGCGGAACTTGAGGGGCGTCTGGGGTTCGCAGAGGGCTTTGCGCACCACCGGCTGCGCCAGGAAAGCCCCCAGCTTGTTTGCGACCGGCGAAACCCCGTCGGCGCTGTTTTGGTAGTTGAGGGCTGGGAATTCATGTTTCCAGAAAAACTGTACTTGGGGATCAGTGACCCGCTCCACCACTTGCCGCCGATACCCCTTGAAGACAAAGAGACGCATGATGTCGCGGAGATCGCTGTGTGGTTGTTCTAGTAGCGCCAGAATGGCAAAACGCAGCATGTGTTCCATGCGCGCGCCCCAAGCGTCCGGCCATTGCTTTTTGAGGGTATCAATTAGCCCGGAAGCCACCAGCGGGCGGTATTGTGCGGAAACTGTTCCGAGTGGGTTATACCCAAAGGGTGAGGCTGGATCAGCCACTTCCCAGTATAGGTGCGGGGTATCTAGGACGTGGTGCAGTTGTTCGGCCAGATCACCGTGGGGATCGATCAGGCAAAAGCCGGTGCGTTTCTTGGCATCTTGCACGGCTAGGTTGAGCAAAAGGGCGGATTTTCCGGTCCCGGTCTGGCCCACCAGATACAAATGGGCCAGGCGATCTTGGAGGGTAATGCCAAAGGGGGTTGGGTTTCCGTATCGGCGATAGGCCATGCCCAGGATAGAATGCGGTTGGTTTGAATGCATGGCTGCAGTCTGGCCCTGCAATGGCTTTGCCGCTAGCGGGCGGCGTATCACCGGGGCCGATATGGTGAGTGCTAGTTCCTGCCCCGTTAGTCCGGCAGACTAAGTGCAGAACGGTTCTTTCCATCGCCTTGCGCCGGGTGCGCCGGAATTCCTTTCCGGCGACCACCCTAACGCAAGGAGATGAACCATGGGCCATAGCAAGCCAGAGATTGATGAGTTGGTTGGAGCCTATCCGGTCTGCCCGCAGTGCCAGGGCCGCAGTGTGGTACGTGATGCCTGGGCCGAGTGGAGTGTGGCTGCGCAGGATTGGATACTCAAAACCGTGTTTGACGAGTTTGTGTGTGACCAGTGCGGGGACAGTATCCACCCGGTCTGGAAGCTTGACCAAGACTTCCGCAAGAAACGCATCCAGCGCCTAAACGACGATATGCGCGCTGGCACCTTCCGGCACGGTTCAATGGTGCTAACCGCTGGGGTGCAGGCGCTTGAAGACAAATTGCGTGCGGCCCTGGTCGACCAGATTAGCCGGTTTGATGCCTTCACCAAAGACAATGATCCCCACGGGGAGCATGACTTTGGCAGTATTGAGATTGGCGACAAGAAGTTCTTCTGGAAGATTGATTATTTCGATCTGAAATTGGAACGCCATTCACCGGATGCAGCCAATGCGGATGTGACGCATCGGGTGCTGACGGTTATGTTGGCTGGTGAGTATTGAGTATCGCCGCCCCAGGTTTGGGGCGGTTTTCCTTATCCATCCAAGTCGTATTTGAGGCGTAGCTCTGCGGTGAAGGTACGCAAAGCAGCCGCACTGCGAAACCCGCGTTGATCGCGCACATCGATCACAAAAATGGTGTCACCCTGCACTGTGTATAGGATAGAAAAGGCAGTGTGCAGAAGCCTGCGCTCATGCACTTCAACGAAGTCATCAAACTTGCGTGCGCTATAGGGATTGGATTTGAGTGTCTCAATCGCCGTGCGAAATGACGCCAATGCAGCAGACCAATTTAATTCAGGGCGTGCGGAATGGTATTGGCGAAACCACGCAAGGCCGGGTTTCGCTGTTTCAAGATAGACCAGGCGCATAGATTAGTTGCGCCCGCTGGCCTTTGGGAAAGCTGTTCCAGCTGGTGCCTCCAGCCAATCGTCTACGCTTTTTTCGTCATGTATCTCTGCATTATCAATGAGTTCCAGTGCGGTCTTCCCGTTCTTCAACCAGCGCCTGAATCGCTTGGTTGGCCATATAGGAAGCGGAACGGTCTTCGTATTTGGCGATCTGTTCCAGCCGAGCTTTCAGCTCTGGGTTGATCCTGGTGGTGAAGGTGGTGTTCTGCATGATATTGGCTTTCGTGTTCATATGTATGACATTGTGCCACAAGTGAATACAAAAGTCCATATCCCCCTCCCCATCTAGAGGATAAGCAATTATCACACACCTAGGCACGTATGAGGTTTTGTAGTACAGTAATTTGTATGAACAAACTAACAGAAAAACCCGTCGCGGAACTCACAACAGATGAGCTTGGCCGTGCCTATGTTGACCGTCTTCTAACAGATGGTGTTGACGCTGTAGACGCCGGACAGTCTGTCCAGGCTGACGTTGATTTTTTTGCCAACCTACGGCAGCATGTTCGCATGGTTGCGTCTCACACAAGATAACTCAATATGATTGTTGTTTTCTCTGATCCGGCCCGAACGGATTTGCTCGATATTTTGACGTATATTGCGAAAGACAACGTAACTGCGGCGCTTGAGATTGTAGACGAGATCGAGAGGTTTTGTATGCAAACACTGGCTGACAATCCGAGGATTGGCAATCCGTTCAGGAGCGCCGTACCGGGCATCTTCATTTTTCCCAAAAAGTCATACAACATCTTCTACCGCATCACGTCCGATCAGATTGAGATTGTGCGTGTGCTGCATCATTCACGACTGGCCAAGAGTATTTTGGGTGGATTTTAAAGGGTATCGAATTTCACCAGTTCGATACCCTTATTTCCTGGGGTTTTTCTGATCTGTGTTATGGTGGATTTTAAACGACCGTTAAAAATCCATTAAATGGCGGCTGAGCCGGGCAAGCCGGACCTTACTTCCAGTGCTGGAAGCGTCGCAATACCATTCTCTGAGCTAAAAGACGTTCAGGCTAGGTGCTTACGCACAGCGGGCTTTGCTGCCTTTAGTCCAGCCAAATAAATGCTGGCAAAAAGCCCGTCCGTCGCACCTCGTCAGCTAGATCTATAAGTGGATTCCTAGCGTCTAGGTTCTCAAGGCTCATACGAGCTGCTTCAAGCTCTTCAATGGTAGTTGGGGTAAGGAACTGGAGTTGGAGTTCCCCCGGATTGATGGACACTTTTCAATTATTGAAGGAAGGTGTTTTGCATGCCACGAACAAGGAACCCGTACCCTGCG
>QIKV01000009.1 GCA_003233115.1 Oceanospirillales bacterium | reverse complement strand
GGCAGCGACAAAATCTGCGGGTACCAGCACCAGGCCGTCGCTGGAAATCACCACCCCTGTGACGGGTTTGACGTAGCTTGCAGATACCAGTTTGAGGACCAGTACAACAGAATCCGGGATTGTTGCAGGTGCCGGCGCCGCCACCGCTGGCCAGGCTTCTTCAGCCTGGACGTACAGCAGTAAAACAGCAGCCATGAACAGCGTGCGGTTGTACCTCTGAAGCAATGATAGAACGGTTTGCATCAGGGGGAATAAAGCCTGTTGATCAGGTTATCAAGGCAATACTGCCCCGACCTGTTCAGCGTTTGTTCTTCTCGCCCCTGGATCACGTTTTGCAGGAAAACCAGGATCGCTGCCATCACCAGCGCGACCAGCGTGGTACTGAAGGCAACCCCCAGCCGCTCGGTCACCTGGTAGAGCATTTCCGGGCTCTCAACGTTGGCCCGGTCACCGGCGTAGTTCAGGGCCAGCATAATGCCGATGACGGTGCCGATAAACCCGAGGGACGGGATTAACCAGGTGATGTAGCGGATGATGTTGTAGCGCAGGTCCAGCTCATGCAAGAACAGCTCCAGGCTCGAGTTCAGCAATGAATTGGTCTGGTTCACTGACTGGCTGAGGTTGAAGCTGAGCACACAGCGCTCAATCAAACGCGGCAGAAAGCAGACATTCCGGTATTTGCTGCTGCGCACCTTCTGGTAAATCGGTGTGATGTCATCACCGGGCTGGAGCACTGTTTCCTCATCCAGTGGCAGGTAGTTCCTGGCGAACTGGCT
This sequence comes from Oceanospirillales bacterium, assembly GCA_003233115.1. GTDB lineage: Bacteria > Pseudomonadota > Gammaproteobacteria > Xanthomonadales > SZUA-36 > SZUA-36. Next base: position 4,139 of record QIKV01000009.1, on the reverse strand, counting down.
TTCTTCCAGGCGGCCGGCGCGCCAGCGCAGTGACAACTCCCCCAGTCCGACAAAAAAAGCCAGCCACAGAATGTTCTGCACCGTAACAGGCCACGAGGCCCGCTTTACATCCAGCAAAATGGCTGCCGCAGCGGGTGGCAGAATGCGTGCCAGCAGGGCGATCACCAGTATGGCTGAAACCAGGCTGATTAAGAGCGTAATCTGACGTGTCATGGTGGTGGATAATCCTTCATAAGCGATCTTCTTCGATCTTGCCGGTTGATGGATTGCGCCGGGGCTTTTGTAGCGGGTGCCCTGGCTCATCCCATGCGGCAGCTATTTTGCCGCCTTGGTGTCCTTGCCGTAAGGAGAAATGTTGCGCGCCGAGCCTGACACTGGCGCGTTTTCCAAACAGGGCGGTGAGTTGTTGCAACGGAATTTCACAATCACCGAAACGGATCCGGTCGCCAACACACAGCGTCGCCCTGCGCACGCGTATCCAGCCATCGTTACGATGCAGAAATACGCCATTGCGGGAATCGGCGTCTGCAACCCATACACTACCGTCTTCGCGCAGCTCCAGGCTGGCGTGCCGGCGCGAAGCCGTGCTGTGATCGAGGGCGAGATCACATGACGCTTCCCGCCCGATGTATTTGATGTTCAAATGCGTCTGGTCCCGGGGTGAGTGGGTGGTCGGCATCATAACATTACGGTATGTCCGCGGCATATCCCCCGGACATATACGCAGCGGCTGGACGGCCAAAAATAGTCTCCCGACAGCCTGTTCATTGCGCCAATGCCAGGAAGCCGCCTGAATTGGCCCTTGCCAGGTCTTCCATGAACTCAACCGTACCCTTGTACTTGAAGTAGTCGCCAACGGTAACCGCGTGTACTTCCTTCTTCTGCCGGTTGGACAGGGCAATAGCCTGTACCAGCGCACGGGGCGGCAGGTCGCCGTTGAAATCAGGGTTGGGGAGGCCATCGCTGATCAGGATGAGGGCATCTGCGGGGCTGGCGAAACCCTCTTTGAAAGCAGCCTGTAACGAAGAGGCACCTTCATATTTCCCGGACAAGCGCTGCACAAAACGCAGCGCTTCTGCTTTGTTCCTGCGGCTTATTTTTGCCAGGCTGCCGTCTTTGGGCCAGCGATAGTAACGCGGGCCGGAGTCCAACTGTTGAAAACCCAGGATACCGAATTCATAACCGGCCTGCAGTGAAGACAAGGCCCTCGCGACGGTCTTCAGGATCAGGGCATCGAACTGGCCGAGGTATCTGTTCATGTCGATCATGATCAAAAACCGGGTTTTATCACTCTTCAGGCCCAGAAACCTGAATGTGACCAGGTTGCTCTGGGTCTCATCTTCCGTTTCCTGGGGTGACGGCAGCGGTGGCGGTGGCTGGTTTTTGCGTGCCTGCAGCAGGGCAGCGACTGTTTTAAGTTCACTTGACACGATTTCCTGCTCGGCCTGTAATTCGAGTTGGCGCGCCTGTGCGGCACTGAGAGAATCCTTCGTGCTGTTGATGCCCGACTCAGTATCGTTCACCAGGGCCTCAGTCTGGCCGGCCAGTGATTCGATATAGTCCAGGTGGCCTTCCAGTCGGACCTCTTTTTGATAGTCGGGCATCAGGATGATGGTGATGACAATAAAAGCACCCATTGCTGATGCGAACAGGTCCACGGCAGAGAGGGAGAACACACCGAAATTCCGCAGTCTGGTTCTCATCTTGACACGCCCACGAAGTCACCATTATTAAGACGTGCCAGCGTCTGCATAAAGAGCACCAGGTTGCGGTTGTGGGTGTAGTCACCAATGGCCACGGTGTGAATCTCTGTCCGCCTGAACTGGTTCAGGCTGCTGATATTCTGGATGATAAATCCAGGCGGAGAATTGGGCTCACCATCACTCATCAGGATGATGGCCCGGGCCGGATACTCCAGTGCTGCCTGCAACGCGAAGTAGGTGGGTGTCGAGCCGACAAATTTACGTGCCAGCGAGCGGGTGAATTCTGCTGCTCCCTTCAGGTTTTCCGGGGTGGCGCGCAACAATCTTTTTTTATTTGGAAAGCCCCACAACACCGGCTGCGGGTTACCCTGGTAGCCGACCACGGCGAACTCGTTGCTCTCATCCAACTGCCCCAGTATTTCCAGTACCGAGCGGACCATCAGGTCCTCGTACTGGATCATGCTGCCGGACATGTCTATAACGATGACAAATGACTTGGCTTCTGTTGCCAGTCCCAGGATCGAAAACTCAACGCCTTCGACCACTGCCTGGGGTTCCGGCTCGGGCGTGGCAACTGCAACCGGCTGGCTAACCGGCGTGGGGAGGTCTGCCAGTTGACGGTTGACGTCCTGCAGTTGCTTCCTGAGCATGGAGATGCGCTGTTCAACACCCTGGTTGGTGTCATTTAACTGTTGCAGTTGGCTTTGCAGCTTGTCCTGCTCAGCCTGCAGCTTCTCAAGCTGACCGGATGCCTGCCGGCGCCGCGCCATGATGTCCTGGGTCCGGGCAAAGGCATCTGCAGGACCGGCGTTGCGGTAGTAAGGAAATAACAGCATCACCAGCAGTATGAAAGCACCCAGGGCCGAGGCAAACAAATCGATCGCAGATGTTGAGAAAACAGCAATGTCTCTTTCGGGGATTCTCACAGGCTAGTTGACAGCAAGGGCGGCGTTTATGTTCAATGCTGTCTTGCCGGGCATAATAAATATTCCGAAACCATTTTCAGTTCATGAGACCAATATTAAACGAATCGCTGCCATACCGTCATGACATTGCGTATAAATGAATCAACTACCATGAAGTTTGCCCTCTGTTGCAGCCTGGTTCTCAGTTTTGTGCCAGCACTGGCGAGTCCCGCCAATCCGGCGAACCTGTTGCAGCAGGAATACTTTGTCCGTCAGGAGGCGAACGAAGCATTGCTGATAAGAATCAATGCGTTTGAGGCTGAAATAGACTCAGATGTTTTTGCACCTGAGCGGAAGCTGTTGTTGTCTTCCGCCATGCCACAGAGCCGGCTGGTACCGATTTTCCAGTTTATAAGCGCAACCCCGAAGCCCCGGCAGCTTGATATAGAGGTATCTTCCAGTCTCAGAACTGCGAACAGCAAGATCGGCATTGAGATTATCAGACTGTCTGCCTGGGACGAACGCAGCGCCACCCTGATACGGGCCTACAGCCTGCTTTCCTTCGGCATGCAGGTGAGCAAAGTGAATACTGCCGCCGACTGGACCGTCAAAATAAACAGCCTGATGAGTGCCGGGGATACATTTAAGCAGTTCGGTATGCAGGAACTGCATTTGTGGTCCGCTTATCTCGCCGCCCACCTGGTCCAGTATCGTTTAGGCGACTACAACATGGTGCTGGCCCTGAGCCGTGAGATCCTCGCGGATACCAACAGGTCTCGCTGGCGGGATATAGAACTGGCCACGCTGGAGTTGCGCAGCGCCGCACTGATCGGCCTCAGAGGGTCAGGTGCGTTACAGGTTTCACCTTCTGATCCGGACCCGGTTCAGGCGGCACTCCTCACGGTCGCAAACCGTGCAGATTCCATGGGCTACTATTTTGAAAAGGCGCAGGCTATCCAACAAAGTGCGCTGGCGTATGAAAACCAGGGCCTGTATCCCAAGGCGCTGGAACAATTCCAGCTTGCGCTCCAGATTGCCAATTCAATCGGCGATGACGAACTGGCCACCGGCATACGCGAAAGTATCGTGCAAATGCATGCCGGGCAGGGAAATGACCCTGCCACGAATAAGGTCCTGCAGGAAATTGAAACACATCTGGTGGCCGATGGCGGCGGTGATGAACTGGCGTCAAACCTGTTGCAACAGGGGCGTATTTTCATACGCAGCTACCGCTATCAACAGGCCATCGAAGTGTTGTTGCAGGCACTGGAATTTGAGAATGACAGTTCGATACGCACGCAGCTTAACCTGGTACTGGCGCAAGCCCATTTCGAAACCGGTCAAAGCACAGAGACCCAGGCTTACCTGCGGGCAGCAGGCCTCAGTGCCCAACAGGCGCAGAACTACTTCCCGCAAAGTGGCCAGGATGCATCATCCAGTCGGTTTGCAACGCGCGCATTCACTCAATCCCTGTATCAAAGGGCACGGGCGCTCGACCGGGGCGGCCAGGCTGGCAAAGCCGTGGCGGTTA
>QIKV01000006.1 GCA_003233115.1 Oceanospirillales bacterium | reverse complement strand
GTTTCAACGTGCCGTACCGGAATCACTTCCGCCTGACCACGCTGCCCACCTATCGTGAGATGGAGGCGGTATTTGAACGCATGGAAGAGGTATTGCACGCCATGTCGGCATGCTAGAGTCCGTAGGCGGACTCAATCTGGCTGCGTGTCAGAATACCCCGGATGCGCCTGCTGTCGGGTGAGGTGGGCTGCTCCACGTAAATAGCCTCTGCACCGGTTTGCTGCAGTTTATCCATGGCTTCCTGCAGGGTGGCTTGCAGGTGAATAGCGGTTAGCTGAAACCGTTGTGCAGGAATCTGTGTCAATTCGATCGTGTCTGTTTCACTCTCTTCGACGTGGCGGGCAAGATCAACTGCCGGCATCAGGTATTTGCTTCCCTGATCGCTTTCAACCACCAGCCAGTCGGGTTCATCCTGCAACAGCGCAAGCGCCTGGGCCCGTTGCAGCGTCTCTCCGGTTCTGGCAAAACTGCGTCGCATCTTGCTTGCCACGCCGACCCGTCGCAACGCCTGCAGCACTGGATTGGTGTCGTAATCCATGCCGTTGGCGCGCAGCATGGTGATGAACAGGGAATCCTTTTTGAACAGGCGTTTACTTACCAGGCTAGCCACCACGATGGCAAGCATGCCTGGCAGGATGATATCAGGGTGGTAGCTCAGTTCCATGATGGCGGCGAGGGCTGCCAGTGGCGCCTGCAGGCTGGCACCCATCATGGCACCCATGCCGATCAGTACGTAAAAAGCTGAATTTGAAACCAGGCCGTTGAATAGGGGGTATTCGCCGAGCATACCCATCAGCCCCCCAAGCATCGCCCCCATGAACAGGGACGGACCAATCACACCGCCGGGTATGCCCAGGCCGATGGCGCTTGAAGTGGCGAACAGCTTGGCGATCAGGATGATGATGAGTAAGGAGAATACCAGCGAGCCATTCAGGGCAGCATTCACCGTATCGTAGCCGATGCCCATCACCTGGGGCACCAGCACCCCGAACAATCCCACCAGCAAGCCGGCGATGGAGGTGCGCAACCAGAATGGCAGCGGCTGCGAGTGGCGGGCGGTGGTTTCCACCAGTTGGCTAAACAGAGCTGAAAGTGTACCTGCTGCCAGCCCCAGCACCAGCACCAGTGGCAAATCTGCCAGGGAGCCTGCGTCGATTATTACGCGGAATGTGGGTTCGGACCCAAATACAGCGTTTGACAGTGCGGTTGCACTCACGGCGGCGAGGATTACAGGGATAAAACTGGCAACCGTATACTCCAGCATGATCACTTCAAGGCTGAATATCACCCCGGCCAGCGGCGTGTTGAAAGAAGCGGCGATGCCTGCTGCTGCACCACAGGCGACCAGGGTGCGGATGGCATTGTGGGGCAATTGCAGGTGTTGACCAAGCAAGCTGCCACTGGCGGCACCCAGGTAGACATGCGGGCCTTCACGCCCCACTGATTGACCGGTAACAATGGCCACTGCAGCACCCACGAACTGCAGTATGAGGCTGCGCCAGCTCATGCGACCCTGGTGATAAGCCATGCGCTCCAGCACCTTGGTAACTCCCAGCACATTGTCGTCCCCTTTGTTCCACCTGAACAACCAGCCGATAAGCACACCACCGGCCAGTGGCAGCAACAATCTCCACCACCAGGTCAATCCTTCATAATTCTCCGGCCCGTCGCCGGGCAACATCATGACCTGCACACCCTCAACCGCGAGGCGAAAAAGTACGATCACGCCCCCGGCCGCCAGGCCGGTGAGAAGCCCGACCACAGCCAGGTGCAACAGAGCATCAGGATGCGCCAGTTGCAGGCGGGCTTCATCCAGCCGCCGTTGCCAACCGTCCTTGAGCGCTTTTGCATTCATGCAGGCTATTCTACGTGAGCCGTACAGCAATAGAAGGGTTCATTGCTAGCTGCAAAAAGGCAGCCCTGCTCAGCCGATAATCTCTCTCGCAGCCTGTGCCGGCGTCAATTGCCGTTGCATGACCCGGTCCATCTTGTCTGCCAGGTGCTGGTCCGGTGCAGACCTGAAGTTTTGTGCGAGGATGCTGACAGCTTCCCGGTAGATGCGCGCCCTGAACATTCGGTGGCAGCGATGTTGCAGATTATTGGCCTTGCGCAGGTGGTTGTAATGGGCCTGAATGGCCTGTTGCAAATCAGCCACCCGCTCACCACTCAGTCCGTTAAGTGATAAAACGACGGGTGCCCAGCCACCGTCAGCGGTAACAGATTTCTGTCGCATGCGAACCGCGTTTTCAATATCCTGCAGCGCCTTAGCGGCACCGGCCAGGTCACGCTTGGTCAGCACGTGAATATCAGCCACTTCGAGCAGGCCCGATTTCATGGCCTGAATATCATCACCGAGGCCCGGTGCTGAAACGGTGATGACGGTGTGGGCTGCCTGCATGATATCGACCTGGTTCTGGCCCGTGCCGACAGTCTCGATGATGATGCAGTCAAAACCACAGGCATCAAATATATCGGCAGCCCGAAATGCCGCAAGCGGCAGGCCACCGGAACTGTCCCGCGTGGCAATGCTGCGCACGAAGACCTGATCGTTGGCCACCAGTTCGTGCATGCGAATGCGGTCGCCAAGCAATGCTCCACCACTGTTTGGGCTGGACGGGTCACAGGCGATGATCGCAATTTTCTGTCCACCATGCACCAGTTCGACAGCCAGTTTACTGATCAGGGTGGATTTGCCGGCACCGGCGGGACCGGTGATGCCGATCAGATGGGCTTTGCCGGAGTGGGGGAAAATGGCCTCGTGCACTTCGTTTGCAGCTTCTCCGGCTGTCTCGGCGAGCGTCAACAGCCGGGCAATGGCCGAAATTTCCCCACTCAGCGCAGCAAGAACCTGGTCCTTCAAATGCGGAACTCAACTGCCATCGGTTGGTGGGTTGGTTGTTTTTGCAGCGTTGAGCAATTCTTCAAGCACCGCGCCATCACCAATCTGGTTGGCCATCAGCAGGATGAGTTTGCTGTTGAGTTTCTGGCTTTGCTCGGGACTCAGGCCCCCATGCAAGGCAATGAGCCTGGCATAGAAGTCATCAGGGTCTTCGATTCTCGGGTCGGTATGTAGTTTTTCTCTCATGCTGCTGTCAATCTTGTTTTATTCAATCGGTCTGCATGGTTGCACGGGCGACGGCTTGCCGGACCGATTGAAGATCAAAATCCCGCCAGCGGGCGACCACATGCTGGTCTGGCCGGAACAGGTAATAAGTCCCCGGTTGCCCGTCCAGTCGTTCCTTTAGCAGGCCTTTGTGATCAAGCAACAGGCCATTGCTGATGACATCTGTTTCAGTCACCACCAACGTTCTGACAGGAATATCATCCTGTTCAAGATCACGCGCACCGGCAGGCATGTTTGCACCCTCTTTGGCAAAGTACACGCCGGTGAAATCATTACCGATGGATTTCAGGAACCAGCTCTTTTTCCCATTGACTTTCACTGGGGCATCGGTGGCCGGCGAACCCGGTACCAGCTTGCTGTCAAAGCTGTCGCTGTCGGCGGTATTGAGATCCGAATTATCGAGGATGGTCGCGACAGACAGGCGGCCGCTGTTGACAAAGCGCCGGGCAAATTCGTGTTCCTCCGCAAGCTCCAATGCGGCGTCACGGAAAACCCGGCTGGTCTCGCTTTTTGGTGTAATAAAGTCAGTGGCACGGGTTGAATTCAGGATGTTTTCCCGGGCTGCGGCTACCCGTTCGTCATTGTAGGACTCGAGCAGCCTGGCCGGTGCCTTGCCCTTAAGAATCAGTGCAAGCTTCCAGCCAAGATTGTCCACATCCTGCAAGCCGCTATTGGCGCCACGCGCTCCGAACGGTGATACCAGGTGGGCGGCATCACCGGTAAAAATAACGCGGTCATGTACAAACCTGTCCATTCGGCGACACTGGAAGGTGTAAATACTGACCCACTCAAAATCAAACTCGAAGTCCTCACCCAACATCGCCCGGATCCGTTTGGAGACCTTTTCGGGCTTCAGTTCTTCTTCGCGGTCTATGTCCCAGCCCAACTGGAAGTCCAGGCGCCAGACATCATCAGGCTGTTTGTGTAACAGCGCAGATTGGCCACGGTTAAACGGTGGGTCAAACCAGAACCACCGCTCGGCCGGAAACTGCGCTTTCATCTTGATATCAGCAATCAGGAAGTGGTCCTGGAAAGTTTCACCACCAAAATCATATCCGAGCATCTTGCGCAGCGGGCTGCGGGCACCGTCTGCTGCAATCACATAGTCACAGTCAATTTTGTATTTGCCTTCGGGTGTGCACACACTGACGGTCACGCCATCGGCGGTCTGGTCAATGGCGGTGACCTCATTTTCCCAGCGAATTGCAGTCAGTTCCCGCTTGTCGATTTCATCGATCAGATATTCTTCCGCATAATATTGTTGCAGGTTGATAAAGCCCGGAAATTGCTGATCGGCCTCTTCCAGCATGTTGAAGCGGTAGATCGGTTCTTTGGCGTCCCCAAAAAATACCTTGCCTACGTTCCAGGTTATGCCTTTGTCCAGCATGCGTTCGCCACAGCCGAGCCTGTCTGCAACTTCCAGTGCACGCTTGGCCCAGCAAATCGCCCGTGAGCCGATGCTGACTTTATTGTCATCATCGACAATGATGTTGGGGACGCCATGAAGATCGAGGTCCAGTCCCATGGCCATGCCGATGGGCCCTGCGCCGACGATGATAACCGGCACTCGGTTCCGTTTATCTGAATCAAGTTCAGGTGGGCGCTTGAACGGATAAATTTGACGGACGCCGCGCATTTTTTTCTTTATGCCCCGGTTTCCAGATCACGCCACATGTCAGCGTCCCGCTCTGCTGTCCAGATACGGGGGTCAACGGTACCGCCGGCCTCGTCAAAGGCACGGCTGATATCAAAAGGCAGGCAATGGTCAAATATAACCCAATGGCCAAAATCCGGCTTCAGCCGCGCGTAGGTCTCGGCATAAATCTCATTCAGGTTTTTACCTTCTGCACGGCCTTGTTTGACGGATTCAAACATGCTCTTCAGGAACGCCCGGGTGCCTTCGATTGCTTCTTTGCACATCTCCGGTGTCGTCAGGGCGTCACCGCGCCCCGGCACCAGCGCCACGGGGTTAAGAGCCGCTACGCGCTCCAGTGTTTGTGGCCAATCACTTAAATAGGCATCACC
>QIKV01000129.1 GCA_003233115.1 Oceanospirillales bacterium | reverse complement strand
GCCGCACGCTGGGTCGCCGACGAACAATGGCATCCCGCCCAGCAGGGCAAGGTGCTGAAAGACGGTGGATTTGAACTGCGCATTCCCTACAGCGCCCCCACTGAACTGATTATGGATATTCTTAAATACGGGCCGGAGGTGGAAGTGCTGAAGCCGAAGAAATTGCGCGATGCTGTGGTGGAACGGTTAAAGGCGGCGTCCCGGCAATACCGCAAAAAATAGACTGTCAACGACAGGCGTTACAACACGCCTATAGTTACCATAGCCCAAAGATAACACTCAGGCTGCGTTCAACGGCTGCCATTTCAGACTCGGCAAGTTGGGTCAGCGGCCCTTCGCCGATGCGGGTTTTATCGAGGGCGCGCGGCTGGTCGACGATCACCTGGCAGTCTTTGAGCAGACGATCACGTGCCGGGATGGTGATGCGCCACTTGCTGAATTTTGCATAAACACGAGTCGTCAGGGGCAGGATAACAATCATCGGTGTACCGGCCGCCGTGAGTTCATCGTCCTGCATGATCAGTACCGGTCGAATTTTACTGACCTCCTGGCCCCGCGATGGATTCAGATTGGCAACCCAGACTTCACCCCGCCGCACTACTTCCACCACCGGTCATCGGCGGGAGCGTCCAGTACCTCGTTTTCAGCCGGCAGGAAGTCATCAGCGATTGTCTGCGCATCCTGCCGGAGTTCGGCGTTGGCATAACCTGCCCGGGCTTCCGCCACGAAATCACCCAGAAAGCGTTCCTTTTCTTTGCGTGCCAAGTAGTCTGCGACTGCGTCACGTACCAGCTCTGAACGGGATTTATTTTCGCGCAAGGCTTCCTCCTCCAGCTGCTTGTCGAGGTCGTCCGGAATGCGCAGGCTCAGGGTGCTCATCGGTTGTCCAGTTAAAGGTGTGCCATAATTAGCGCAAACTGTAATACAAAATGTCACTCATTTCAACATACGAATCCAGGATGCTTGAATAAGCTTCATCGGCTACCTGAACTGAATCACGTTTTCAGTCCGTGACGCCGGCCAGCGCCGCAACGGTGCAGCATAAAAATGTGTTCCCCGCATGCGCGGGGATGAACCGGATGCCGCGCGCTGGGTTGCAGACGAACAGTAGCACGGTATAAAAAATGATCTGCCTGGCCAGGTTTTGACAGGGTGGAGGTGGTATAAGAGGATTTCGCAGAAATCGGGAATCAAACCAGGATGACGGGTAAGGATGACAACTACTTGGAACGGTGTGCTTCCATATATGCGCGGAGCAGTTCATTAATTCTGGTTTGGTATCCCCTGCCTTGGGCCTTGAACCATTCCAGCACATTCACATCCAGTCTTAGCGTGACCTGCTGTTTCCTCGGGATGGGCTTCAACCCCTTGCGTGCAATGGCCCTGGCAAACATCTCGGGTGTCATTTCCGGGTGTTCCGACACATCAATGTCCTCGTCCCGCAAGGCATCTAGACGCTCCCAATCAGTCTGGGACTTCGTTGGGGAATTCTTTGAAGTACTGCTTTTGCTCATATTTCACCGCTTTTCGTATCGAGATAATGCGAATTGCCTCGCCGCGGTCGGTATGGCAGACAGAAACTACCCGGCCATCAAGCTACCCGAGTGTCAGGAAGCGCTGCTCACCATAATCCTGGCTGGTGTCTTCAGCCGTAAGCGTAAAACCAGCGAAGATTTTCTCGCTGCCAACAAAATCAATTCCGCGTTTTCGGATATTCGTGAGCCGCTTGTTCTCGTCCCATTCAGATTTCATCTAATTATGGCCATTGTAGTTACATTTGTAAATACTTTTAGAGGGCAGGAAATGTACTGTCAACTGGAGTCTAATGAGCGCACGTATGGATTACGACAGTTTCTTTAACAAGGCGACGGGTTACGATAAGCCTTACCCCTATCAGGAAAAACTGGCGACTAAATCTTGGCCAGAGTTGCTGGATGTGCCCACCGGCATGGGCAAGACCGCCGCTGTGATATTGGCTTGGCTGTATAAGCGCAACGCCAAAGACTCCAACACTCCGCGTCGATTGGTCTATTGCTTGCCCATGCGGGTATTGGTGGAACAGACTCACGAAAATATCCAAACCTGGTTAACGAATGTGGGGCTGTTGGGTGGCGCTGGCGACGGCAAGATTTCCGTCCATCTGCTAATGGGAGGCTCGGAAGACACCAAAACCTGGGCAGAATATCCCGAAGAGGACATGATTCTCATTGGCACCCAGGACATGTTGCTCTCACGCGCATTGATGCGCGGTTATGGCATGAGTCGCTACCGCTGGCCAATTGATTTTTCCCTGTTGCATAACGACGCCTTATGGGTATTCGATGAGGTGCAGTTAATGGGCGCCGGTTTGCCCACATCTACACAGCTGGAAGCTTTCCGTCGCAAGCAGGATATGCCGGGTAGCGCCAGGTCACTGTGGATTTCCGCCACTATTCAGACAGACTGGTTCGGCACGGTCGATTTTCGGCCACACCTGGATACGCTAAAGACATTATCTCTTGGCGAAGAAGAAAAGCTGTCAGGCCCGGTCCGGCGTCGACGCGAAGCCGTCAAACGGCTCGCACCTGCTGGCATTACACTGGATGCCGAGACCAGCAAAGCGAAGGCCAGGGTCTATCTGGAAGCGCTGGCGGAAAAAATACAGGGAACCCATTCCGGTGATGCGCCGACGCTGGTTATTCTTAATAACGTACAGCGTTCACAGAATTTATACGCACGTCTCGCCAAATCTTTTCGAGGACAGGCTGACGCGCCCGAACTATTACTGGTGCACTCCCGCTTCCGGCAGGCGGAACGTAACGCGCTCAATCAACGTATTCTGAACGTAAAGCAAGACGACAACCTGATTATTATTTCTACCCAGGCGATCGAGGCGGGTGTGGATATTTCATCCCGGGTCATGTTTACCGAACTGGCGCCCTGGGCCTCACTTGTACAGCGTTTTGGTCGTTGCAACCGGGCTGGTGAGCATGATGATGCACAGGTGTATTGGCTTGATATCGCCTCTGATACTGGCCTGTCGTTGCCTTATACGCTTGAATCGCTCGATTATGCCAGAAGTCAGCTGAAAGCCGACCTCGAATCCGTTTCCGCTGCCGATCTGCCACCTTTTGCCGATGCACTTCCCTTGTATCAGGTCATACGGCGCAAGGATTTTATTGATCTGTTTAATACCGATCCTGACCTGTCCGGTTTCGATATCGATATTTCTCCCTGGATAAGAGACGGCGGTACGCCGCCAGTGCAGGTGTTCTGGCGAGACTTCGACGCTACACCGAGCGATCAGCATACGCCGGAGCGTGATGAGTTGTGCCCGGTATCGATTGCACAGGTCAAGGATCATCTGAAGAAAATTAAGGGGCAGGCCGTCGTGTTCAAATGGGACGCGCTGGGCCGTAAGTGGCAATCCGTTACTGCCGACAGCCTACGCCCTGGCATGACGGCGCTGCTGCGCTGCAAGGATGGCGGTTACGATCCGCAAACAGGGTTTTTGCCGGGGTACGATAAACAGCCTGTACAACCGATCAGGCAATCTGAAAAAGTACCGAAAGAAATGCTGGAAAGTTACGGCGATGACCCCCGCAGTGTGTCTTCCCGGCCGGTCAGGTTGGCAACACATCTTATCGACGTGAGGAAAGAGGCGGAGCATTTGTGCGACACGGTGGATGAGTTCGAAGAGCGGGCCAGTGTGGTCAAAGCAGCGCGCTGGCATGATGTCGGCAAGGCGCATCGCGCCTTCAAGACGATGTTGTTGTATAACGACGATGAAGACGCGGCGAATAAGGAATCAGAACTCTGGGCCAAGGGCGCCACCAGAGGCAGGAGTATCTATGCTGTCTGCGGTGGCAAGGGTGGATACACCGAACGTCGCTACTTTCGTCACGAGCTGGCTTCCATGCTGGCCTGGCTGCAACATGGCCCCAGGGATGAGAGCCATGATCTGATTGCCTATCTTATTGCTGCCCACCACGGCAAGGTGCGGTTGGGATTGCGAGCCTTGCCTGATGAGACGGTGCCCGAAGATGGCCGGCGGTTCGCGCGTGGCGTGTGGGAAGGGGATCGGCTGCCAGCCTTTGAATTCGACGAAGTGCAGTTGCCGGAAACGGAACTGTGTCTCAGTATCATGGAGCTGGGCGACAGCGCCATGGGCGCTTCATGGAGCACACGCACACAAAGGTTACTGCAACGCTACGGCCCGTTTCGCCTGGCCTGGCTCGAAATGTTGGTACGCATTGCCGATTGGCGCGCGTCCGCACGCTACAGTGCTGAGGCGTCAGAATGAAGCTGAGCACACTGGAAACTATTTTCCGCACACTCAACGATGCCGGTGTGCGCTATCTGGTTGCGGGTGGGCTGGCAGTCAATGCCCACGGTTATCAGCGGCTAACACACGACCTCGACCTGGTCATTCAGCTGACCCGGGAAAATATCTGCACGGCCTTCAAGGCATTGGCTTCCCTCGACTACCAGACTTCCGTCCCGATTACCGCCGAACAGTTTGCGGAGGTCGAAAACAGGGAAACATGGAAAGCAGAAAAGAACATGCAGGTGCTTTGCATGGTCAGCAACACACACCGTGAAACGCCGTTGGACATTTTCATCAGCGAACCTTTTGATTTCGACAAGGAGTATGAGGCAGCACTGCGCGGCGGTATCGCCAAAGGGCTGGAAGTGCGCTTCGTCACCATACCGACACTGATTGCCATGAAAGAAGTCGCAGATCGGGCACGTGACCGGGACGATATCCAGCATCTGCGCTGGATACTTGAAGAGGCGGACAGCGATGAGTGACAGATCAACTGACAAGCATTGGGATGCCGTGAGCTGGGAAGGCAGTCGCCGTGCCCAGTTGCGCGACTCACTTCGTTTGACTATCCGCGAACGCCTCGAAGCCCTCGAAACACTTGCCGAAACAAGCCGGCATTTTGAGCAAATGCGAAAAGCTGGGCAGTTTCATTACGGGGAGCAGTCTACGGGAGCGAATCTGGCCGTTGACAGACGGGTAGGAGAAACCGGTGGCGACTATGCATCAACAACCAGTGAAGGCCGTCATGTCGTTCACCTTCGTGGTTGCATGCCGACCCCGCTTGCCAGTTACCTTAAAGCATTGGCCATCCTGCGATTAGTGGCTGAGCAAAAGGACTCGGAGGCCAGAGGGGGGTGGGAAGGCGAACACTTTGTGCTGGAAAGTGTGCTGGACGAGGAAGGACTGAAACGGTTTTTTCTGGATGAGTACAGGCCGACGCCGGT
>QIKV01000157.1 GCA_003233115.1 Oceanospirillales bacterium | reverse complement strand
ATTGCGCACACCAACCACGGTTACATTCGGGAAATTTTTGGTGCCATAATTGGCCTTACGCAACGCTCCCGCCAGGTCCAAATGCGAAGGTGCAGCCGTTCATGGTATCGGTAATAAAAAAATCGGCTTTGTCCCCAAGGACAATAGATAACGTTGAATTGGGCTGCCAGGGCAAATAATAGGCCAGAGTGCATTGCTTTTTAAGAAAGTTTTTGGATGGGAAATGATATCTGTCATGCTCATATTAAGTACTTAGTTTAATGCCGCATGCAGGACAAAACTTCGGTCCCTTCAGCCCCAGATACAACTTACCCAGATGTCCGTTACAGGCGGGGCAGCGCCATAGTTTTATATTTATAAACGCTGCTGCGATAAAAACCGCTGCAAGCAGAATCGCAGTTACCACATTCGATGCAACGCCGACGTATAGAAGAAGCATAGCCGCGCCACTGATTATCCCCGCGAAAATGGCTAATTTGGTTATGCTTGCCCGACGGATTGCGAATTCTTCGATAATTTTTTCAGTACTGATGTTTTTGTTGGGCTGCCGGGTCATTTGAATTTTCGCATCCTTTCGGACGATGGTCTGGCGACCAGCTTACACCACACCAGGCGTCTGCGCGGTAGGAATGCTTTCTACGGCGCAGACGCCTGGTCATCAGGAAGTTTAAAAAGTGCACGCACAGCGGGGTCGGGCGCGTCTGCCAATGCAATGACGTTAATTTCCAGGTTTCCGAGTGTGCAATACACCTTTGAGAACCCGGCCACGTTCAGCGCTTTGAGCAACGACTTTTGCGTAAAGCCGGTTTTGTGGGCAAAAAAATCCTGCCCGCTGCGTTCGATTTCAACGCTGTGGCCGTACAGTACGTCCACCACCATGATCGGCCCGACAGAAGATTGATAAAGCACATCATCGATATCCAGACCCTGCTCGATGGTTGTGCGCATAACTGCATTGATGTCCGGTACGCGTATGTGTGCAAAGCCGTTTTCTTTAAGCACATGCAGGAACCCGCGTAGCACCCTGGGCACCTCGTGCCGGTAGTAGTGCTCCAGGTTATGCGAGCAATAAACGGCATCGAACTGGCTGGCATCCAGTGACGCCAGCTCGCGTGCATCACAGACGATATCCGGCGCGCCGCGCGGATCGATGTCGAGCAGTATGTTTGCATAGCTGTCGTACTGGGGAGGCAGTGTAATCGACTTGTTATTGCCCCCCACGTTCAGAACTCTTTTCAATGTCTGAATCCTGGTCCGAGTGACTGCGATGTTCCGGCAGCCATAATGAAGTCGTTTTTAATGTAAGTCGTTAATTTTAACGGAGACCGCCACATTTTACACCGCTCGAAAAATATCAGCACCCTGGACTTTTCCTGGCCTGTGTGTCAAAAACCCTTTAGCCGAAGCGTGCGCTGGATCTGATCGCGCGTAGCAATCAGCACGCCCGCCTCGTCGGCGAAATCCTTCCAGCGGGATACGGTTTCGCGTACTTCCTCAACCATGGTTTCGGCCCGCCCACGTTTCATGGAAGCGGCCTTTGCGCAGGCCTTGAAATCATCCATTGTGAAGTCATCGTGCTTGCCGTTCAGGGTCATCTGGTGGCGCGCCGTCCACCGGCCTGCAGGGTTAAAACTGTAGACGACATCGAAGGCGGGTGAAAGCGACCAATGCCCGGATTTATCCATCAGAAAGGCGATATTTTTGACGTGGTCGTCCTGGTTGCGCGCGACGATATTAAACACCATGCGGCGGAACTGTTGCTCAATGGCCGCCATGGGCAGGCCCATCTGCCGGATCACCAGCAGTGCCTGTTCATAGCTGTACGCGCCCGCCATACTGAAATCATAATGCGCCAGCGCACCCAGCGACTGCATATGCAGTTTCCCGCCGTTCGCAAGACGGTCAAAGCGGCGCGTCATGAAATGTCGCCTGCCATTTTCCTCGAACAGCCGGCATTCGCTGATATCAATACCGCAGTCGCGGGCCATCAGGTAATAGGCGTACTCGATGACGCCATAACCTTGCGGGTCTTCGAGTTCCTTGTCCCGGTTGCCGCTGACGCCGCCAAACTTCAGCAGCCAGTACTCGAACCCCTCATCTGCCGGCACCTGGCCGGAGCGTACTTCATTGGTGGCCGGATTCCAGGCAATCACCGCCTTGGCGCGGGCACCGCCGGCCGAGGTGCCGACCCGCAGGATATCGGCCAGGGCCTGCTGCCGGTTGGCATCGGCGAAGGACACTTGCAGATGATTGCGGTGAGTCAATATGTCCGCTGCGAGTGCAACCAGCTTGTCTATCTGTATCGTGCTTGACTGCCGCGCTTGTGGGCCGGTCACAGGTGCGAATTCCAGGGCTCCCATACCGCGTTCGCCCGTGTAGCAAAGCCGTTCGATCACATTGAATGAGTCCGGTTGCCGCCCCTGGGTGGCCAGCCAGGCGTTGATCAGCACATGACCGAACTTGTCCGGCAGCGAGTCTGCCAGCAGTCCGGGCAGCCCGTAAAACGTCTGGCGGGATAATTCGGGGAAGGTATAGACACGGCGGGAAAGCGGCATCGTAATCGGTGAGACCTCAATACCGCTTTGTGCAAATGCCGGGGCGTACTCGAAGGCAGCCACATCACTGCCTGCGGCCAGCGAGACCGCACCAATGGTGCGCCCCCAGAGCCGGACTTCGGCAACGTTGCTCATGACTCGTCATCCCAGGACCACGGTTTTTCCGACCGAGCCGAAGCCCGTCGCCTCGAAGCCCGTCGCCGTACTTTGCCTTTGCCCCTGAGCAGATCCATGGGCCCCGACCTGGCTTCGGGGAGCATACGGTCCAGGCCTGGTATGCTGTCCAGTACCCGCAGAATCCGGATGATGCTCGACATCTGCGCCGAGTGCCCGGCTTCTATCCGTTCAAGCGTCCGCTTGGCCACACCCGCCTGCTCGGCCACCGCCGCCTGGGTCAGCTCAAGATCGAGCCGGCACCGGCCAATACGCGCGCCAATCTCGGCAAGAATAGCTTCATCTGTCAGAAGTCTGGATATTTTCATAGTCGTCAATATTAACGAGTTATTTACTATAATACACTATATTCGACATATATGACGATATATTGAAAATATTGAAAAAAGGGGACGGATACATTTATTCGGTACGGCCCCTTTTTTCCTGAATTTGCACGGAATTTGCAGGGGAGTACACTCCACTCATTAGTGTGTATGAAATTGGTCAAAGGCGAGTGGGGGTTCAGCATGAAATTTTGGTATTTATTTCTACTCATAGTGTTCTTCTTCAACACAGGATGGGCTGACTTTACCAACAGCAGCATTTCAACCCATCCAACATTGCCAAACGATGCACCGTTTGTGATTGATATCAGGGGCGAGTGGCCAACCGACTGCCATCCGGGCGAGCAAAAACCAGTCATTCGTGCATACGATGGGGACTCAGTGCTGATTGAGTTCGAGACCATTATTGAGCATGCCACCTGCAACCAGGTGGTCACGCCGTATCGTGTTTTGGTTGATATGAGTGATGTAATTGGCACTGTTGAGCCACAGGGTAATGGTACGGACATAGATGTCACGGTTCGATTTGATGGGGCCGTGCTTGAAACCAGTTTGCTGTTAAGCTGCGCTTTGCTTTCGCCATGCCCGGTCAGCCCGGGACCCGATGTAAGGCCCGAAGCAGGGTTGTACGGCAGCGATGGCCTGGAGAAACAAGGTTTGTTACTGGCTCGACAGAATCAGAGGATGGCTGTTTACCCATTGATTTATGACCAATCAGGCAGCAGTGAGTGGTTATTTGGCCCAGGTGGCATCGTTGAAGATGTTTTTTTCTCAGATCTTTATGAGCTAACCGGCGGTCAATGTCTGGGTTGTCCGCCGCCCAATGAACCAATACGGATGGACGTTGTTGGAAAAATTACTTTATTGATGGATAGCCAGGGGCTTGTCCAGATGAAAATCAATGATGGTCTTTTTACAACTTACCGGCAAACTGATTTTGGGTATGGAAGCAAGAGTGTAGGTGGATATCCCGCCCGTACAATCCCCAACCTTGCCGGCCGCTGGGCGTTTGTTGAGAATGTCGAGAGCCTGCCGCAGGCGACAACCTCAGATACATCTGTTTTGCCGTTGGTCTTTGATATCACATTGGAATCCGTAACCGTTGCAGAGTCTACGCCTCCGATGCTTGCTGATCCTCCACCTCCGATACCACCCGGGAACATCAAGTTTGCAGTGCGCGATAAAGCGGGCGACGAGGTTGCTCAAATGCAGTGTGATTACGGTTCAGAGGTGGTCAATACTGATGCTGCTGAGGTGGTCTGTGAGGTGAGTAACCCTGATATTAACGGGGGGAGCACACTTTATACGGTCAAACCATTATCGGTTGAGAGACTGAGTTTTGAGTGGGTCGGGCCCATTATTCCCGAAATTGGTGGAGTTACGAGAGTCGCTGTTCGCATAGACTGAGAATTCCGGGGTCAGAGTCAGGTGCCAATTAAAGTCAAGATGGAATTATGAGGTCACCCATTAGTTTCCAACACCTCGTTGAATAGACTCTGGCACTTAACTCTGACCCCGTAGCTGCAAAACTACTTTTCATTCAGGTGGTAGTACACAATTTTGACACAGTGTGATCCATGACTTTGATTGTCTAAGTGTCAGCTTTTGGCCAGTAAGCGGTTATTGGTGAAGGCAAAAGACCGGACACCCACGTGTTTTTGATCCACCTTGGCTGGAGCAACGTGCGTTTAACTTACAGGAGTGTTAGGTGGGACTGGTTCGCTCCATTTTTCTATAAAACTCAACAATTTCTTTGTCAGCGGTTATACCTTCTCGCAGCACCCATTTGTCAAGTTTATCCCAGTCAAGTTTGCCGCTTTGATGTGATGCCACGAGCAGTGCCTGTGCAAGTGATTGAGGCTCATTCCAAGCCACAGCTGTGATCAACCTGTCCATAAATAGACACCGCGGCGCCGCCTGAAAGAGTGGCGATAATATTCTGCTGCTCAAGTGCGTCAGAAATAATTGCTGCCAGCTCAGTTAATGTTGTGTCGGCGCTTATTTTCACTAGTTTTTTCCGTGTCGCCTGGGCCTTCTTCGTTCCCGGTAGTATTTGTTAATTGTAGAGTCGGGAAGAACTTCAAGCATTGAACTCAAGAATTTGCGAAGTGCATCAACAACAGGGCTGCGCTTGAAATAATAAACTCGTGCGGAGCCTTCACTGCGACTAACCAGCAATCCCAGTTGTTCAAACTTTTGTAGTTGTTTTTGAGTTTGACTCAAAGACATGCCGAAGG
>QIKV01000170.1 GCA_003233115.1 Oceanospirillales bacterium | reverse complement strand
GACTAAAAACTAAATTACAATGACTTACGACTTACGATTTATGACTTGGTACTTGAAACTTGAAACTTGAAACTAGTTCCGTGAATAAAAACTGCCGTATCCCCCTCACCTTTTTTTTCCTTTCAGTTTATTTTCTGTCTCTTCCAGCTATTGCACAGAAGAAGCGACCGCCTGCGCCCGTCAAAGTTGCCACGGCAGTGATGATGGAAATTGCGCCGGTAATCGAGGTGTCGGGAACGGTTATTAGCCGGGATAATGCCCAGCTTGCAGCAGAAGTCACCGGCCGGGTTATCTGGATGGCTGAGATTGGGCAATTTGTAAGGAAAGGTGAAGCGGTCGCACAAATTGATGATAAGCGTTTGCAGCTGAAAAAGCGTGAAGCTGCCAGTAAGGTGAAGGCTAGCCGAGCCCGTATCGGCTATTTGCGCAAGGAAAGTAAACGCCTGACTCTAATGGCGAAGAATCAACACACCAGTCAGACGGTGCTGGAAAAAACGATTAGTGACTACGATATCTCTCTGGCAGATCTTGAGGCAACGGAAGCACAGCTTGCCTTGATTGAGGACAACATCGAGAAGAGCCGTATTCTTGCCCCCTTTAATGGCTATGTTGCCGAGCGCCATAAAATGCCCGGTGAGCATGTCAAAGTCGCTGAGGAGGTGGTGCATCTGATCGGCATTGAGAATATCGAAATTGAGGCCAGTGCACCATTGATGTACGTGCGCTATGTGAAGAAAGGTGCAGACTTAGTTGTTAAAAGCCGTGATCAACAAGCCATTGCCAGGGTAAGCTCTCTGGTCTCTATCGGTACCGATCAGTCACGACAGTTCATCATGCGTCTGGCCATTAACCCACACGATGAGAAGCAAGACTGGATCCCCGGCATGGCAGTGCGGGTTTCTGTGCCAACACAGAATAAAATATCTAAACTGGTTATACCGCGTGATGCCATGGTCATCCGCCGAGACGGTACTTATGTTTTCCGTGTCAAGGACGACAATACTGTTGAACGACTGCTGGTAACACCCGGTGCAGCTGCCGAGGAAAATATTGCCATTACGGGTAACATTAACGCTGGGGACAAAGTCGTCATTCGGGGTAATGAGCGATTACGTCCAGGACAAAAAATTAAGGCCACCTCTATTAATCCATGAATCTCACCCGCATTAGCCTGTCCAATCCGGTTGCGGTAATCGTTGGCATCCTGCTGGTTTCATTGTTTGGTATTATCAGCATTACATACCTGCCGATACAGCTAATACCCGTTGTAGAGCGGCCTGTTATTAAAATCACCACTAACTGGCGTGCCGCCGCGCCTAAAGAAGTCGAAGCTGAGATCGTAGAACCCCAGGAAGATGTACTGCGCGGGCTACCGGGTATGACGAAGCTGGTCTCTGAATCTTCACGTGGGCGTGGCAAGCTCACTATCACGTTCAATGGCGGCACCGATATGCAGCGCGCCCTACTGGACGTCCTGAGCCGCCTGAACCGCGTGCAACGTTATCCAGAGGATGCGTCGGAACCGATGCTCAGTTTGGTGGGTGACGATACTCGCCCCATCGCCTGGTTGATCATCAAACCTCTGCCCGGCAACGAACGGCCCATCAGTACCTACCAGGACTTTGTCGAAGACGTGGCACAAACCCGGCTTGAACGGGTTCCGGGTGTCGCCCAGTCCCAGGCCTTTGGTGGGCGCAAGAAAGAGATACGCATCACCTTTGACCCCTATCTCGCCGCCAGCCAGGGTATTGAGCTGCCCGTCGCAGCAAAACTCTTCGGGGGCGCAAAGGATGTCTCCGGTGGGACGGTCAATGTGGGTAAGCGCCGCTATACCATACGCTTTGCCGGGAGCTATTCTGTCAAAGACCTGCCCGGTATGATCCTGGACTGGCGCGATGGCAAGCCGGTACGCCTGATGGACGTTGCAAAGATTGAAAAACGCTTTAAGGACAAGCAGGGTTTTGTGCTGCAAAATGGCGAACTGGCCATAGCGCTGAATGCCCGCCGTGAACAGAATGTCAATGTGCTGCAGGTCATGGCAGGACTGAAACAGGCGGTCGCTGAACTGCGTGAAGGTCCCCTGAAACGCGCAGGCCTGTCGATCCGGCAAGTTTATGATGAGACCATTTATATTGACCGCTCGATCGCGATGCTGGCCACCAATATGGTCCTCGGTGTGATATTGGCAATCGGTGTGCTGTGGTGGTTCCTGCGCCGCTTCCGCGCCACATTAATGGTCGCACTGGCTATTCCTGTCTCATTGTTGCTGACCTTTATGGTGTTATATGCCAGTGGCCGAACGCTTAATGTCATCAGTATCGCCGGCCTCGCTTTTGCCGTCGGCATGGTACTGGATGCCGCCATCGTGGTACTGGAAAATATCGTCAGGCTGCGCGAAAAAGGTATGGATGCCGACGAGGCGGCCGAACTCGGCACCTCACAGGTATGGGGTGCTCTGCTGGCCTCAACAGCCACCACCGTGGCGATATTCCTGCCCGTGGTATTTCTTGAAAATGAAGCCGGCCAATTGTTTGCTGATCTGGCTTTGGGTATTGCCGTGGCGGTCATCGCCTCGTTAATCATTGCCATCACAGTATTGCCCACCGCCAGCCGTTACTGGCTACGTGAGATGAAAAACAGCGACAAACATGCACACTGGTGGGAAGCCATTACAGAAAAAATCATGGCGCTCACAGATGGCCGCAGGCACCGGGCAGCCTGGATTACAGGACTCATTGTCCTGCCTTTACTGATCATCGTGCTGGCCATACCCAGCGCCAGCTACATGCCAAAGGGAAATAGAAACCTGGTGTTTGCCTTCATCCTGCCACCACCGGGTGCCAATACCGATACCCTGGAAAAAGAGATGGGCAACTTTATCGTTAAAAAACTGGCGCCCCACCTTGATGGCACCGCAGAACCCGCCTTAAGTGATTATTTCTTTGTCATCGCAGGCCGTGGCACATTTATGGGCGCGCGTGCAAAAGATTCGACACGTACCGGTGAAGTTGTTTACCTGCTAAATGGCATATTACGTCAACTACCCGCCACTATAGGCTTTGCCGCCCGGGCGACCCTTTTCGGTGGTTTTGGCGGCGGCAAGATCAATGTCAACCTGCAGGGAAGTGACATCAATAGCCTGCTCGATGCCGCCACCACCGGTTTTGCCCTGATTAAAAAGAAATTGCCCGGTTCATCGGTGCGACCCAAACCCGGTCTTTCACTCAGCGAGCCGGAGCTGTTACTGAAACCGGATGAACGACGCATTGCCGAGGCCGGCTGGGATCGGCAAACCCTCGCCAGCATCACCCGCGCTTTCGGTGATGGCCTCTATCTCGGTGACTATTTTGATGGTGACAAGCGGCTGGAGCTCATCCTTCGCTCGACACCTTGGGATACGCCGGAAGAACTGCAGGCGATGCCGGTAGCCACACCGGATGCCGGGATTCAAACGCTGGGAGAATTGACCCATATCGTGCGGACAGCGGGTCCCGACAGAATTCGTCGCATCGACCGCCGACGTACTATCACGCTACAAGTTAAACCACCGGAGAATATGTCACTGGAAGATGCTCTAAAGATATTGCGCACAGAAGTCGGCCCCGAACTGGAGCAGTTACTGCCGCCCGATGGTAGCATTCAGTACGCGGGTGCTGCCGAGAAACTGGAAGAGGCTCTGGACAGTATGCGTGGCAGCTTTCTGCTGGCCATCGCTATTCTTTACCTGTTAATGAGCGCTCTGTTTCGTTCCTTTACCGATAGCCTGTTAGTAATGGTTGCTATTCCATTGGCTATCGTTGGCTCCGTTTTAACACTGAACCTGACAGATACTCTGTTAGCTGTGGTGCCGCCACTGTTTGGTAAATTACCGCAGTCACAACCGATGGATCTGCTGACCATGATTGGCTTTATTATTCTGCTGGGCCTGGTAGTCAATAACGCCATCCTGCTGGTACACCAGACCCGTATCGCCGAGCGTGAAGGGCAGAACAGACGTGACGCCGTCGCCCAGGCCATCCATCGCCGCCTTCGCCCGATACTAATGAGTACACTGACCAGCATAGGTGGCATGCTGCCATTGTTGCTAATGCCGGGTGCGGGAACCGAGCTTTACCGTGGCATGGCGGCGGTTATTGTCGGGGGAATGAGCGTGTCAACGGTGTTTACATTGATCTTGTTGCCGGCATTGTTGAGGATAGGGGAAGACAACAAAATAAAATTGTAGGCGCGTCGCCTCGGCGCGATAACGGGTAGTCGTGCAATATCCAAACCCAAATCGCGCCGAGGCGACGCGCCTACTGTTGTGGCCAGGTGAATAAGTAAAAAGTTGAAAGTTAAAAGTTAAAAGAAAACTCAAAACCGAGAAAAGCTCTAACCGCAGAGAACACAGGGGTACGCAAGGGAAAGACAAGTAAAGACTTTCTCTGCATTCTCTGCGGTTCAAAAAAATATGGAAAAGCAGATTTTCCTTTGAACTTTACGCTTTAAACTTTAAACTGCGCCTCTATGAAACAATACCTGGATCTAATGCGCCATGTGCGTGATAACGGTCAGCAGCGGACGGATCGTACGGGTACGGGGACCCTTTCCCTGTTCGGTTATCAGATGCGTTTTGATCTGGCTGAGGGCTTTCCGGTCGTCACAACAAAAAAACTGCACCTGCGGTCTGTCATTCATGAGTTGCTGTGGTTTTTGAAGGGTGATACCAATATCCGTTATTTGAAAGATAATGGTGTGCGGATCTGGGATGAGTGGGCGGATGAGAACGGCGACCTTGGGCCAGTGTATGGTTCGCAGTGGCGCTCATGGCCAGCACCGGGTGGGCAGAAAATAGATCAGATCAGCAATGTGATTAAGATGATCCGTAATACACCGGATTCACGCCGCCTGATCGTCAGTGCCTGGAACCCGGCTGAAGTCGATAACATGGCCCTGCCACCCTGTCACAGTTTGTTTCAGTTTTATGTCTCTGACGGCAAGCTATCCTGTCAGTTGTATCAGCGCAGCGCAGATATATTATTAGGCGTACCGTTCAACATCGCCTCTTATGCTTTATTAACGATGATGATCGCGCAGGTCTGCAAGCTTGGAGCCGGTGATTTTATCCATACCTTTGGTGATGCACACCTGTATTTGAATCATCTTGAACAGGCAGACCTGCAACTGTCGCGTGAGCCTTACCCGCTGCCGACGATGAGTTTAAACCAGGACATAACATCGGTGTTTGATTTCGCCTTTGATGACATAACACTAAACAACTACCGGTCACATCCTGCAATCAGGGCACCGATTGCGGTTTAAAAGCTCAAAGCTCAAAGCTCAAAGCTCAAAGCTCAAAGCTCAAAGCTCAAAGCTCAAAGCTCAAAGCTCAAAGCTCAAAGCTCAAAGCTC
>QIKV01000017.1 GCA_003233115.1 Oceanospirillales bacterium | reverse complement strand
GCCGGTGCATTTCGTGGAACTTGCCGACCACCTCCTGGAGTTCTGTCTGTCCAAGTTGCCCTTCAGGCAGCGGCAGCCGCAACTCATAGCCTTGGCCAACGTAGCGGGCATCGGTCGAACGTTCGAAATCCGCTTTCGATGGGTCTACGCTGTCGATCCGCAATCGCTCACGTAACTCGGCATCCATCACGGAAAGGTCGCTGTTCAGGCGCTCGTGATCCATGTCGGAAGACACCAGGAATGCGGTGCGTACAATGTCGTACTTGAGATCTGTGGTCAGCAATCCCTCGGCCGAATTGATGCCGGGGTGTGGCGGCACGACGACTTCCGGGATGTTCAGGATGCGGGCAACTTCGACGCCGTGGAGCGGGCCGGCACCACCGGAGGCGATCAGTGCGTACTCGCGTGGGTCGATCCCTTTTTGTACCGTGCGGGCGCGAATAGCGTTGGCCATGTTGGCATTCAGGATGGCAATCACACCTGCGGCTGCTTCCTTGGCCGGCAAGCCCAGTTGCCCGGCCAATCGTGAGATCGCGTTGCGGGCCGCCTCACGATCCAGGGTCATCGCGCCACCGAGAAACTTCTTTACGTCAAGTCGGCCCAGCACGATGTTGGCGTCAGTCACGGTGGGCCGGGTCCCGCCCCGGCCATAAGCGGCCGGACCCGGCACTGCGCCGGCACTTTCCGGGCCGACCTTGAAAGCACCGGCTTGATCGACGTAGGCAATCGACCCGCCGCCGGCGCCGATGGTATGCAGGTCGATCATTGGAACCAGTATCGGGTAGCCAGCCACCATGGTGTCGCGTGCCGAGGCCTCTGAAAATCGGCCATCAGTCACCACGCCGATGTCGGCACTGGTGCCTCCAATGTCCAGCGTGATCACGTTGCTGCGCCCGGTCAGGCGGCCAATCCAGGCGCCGCCGAGCACACCGGCCGCCAGACCGGACATCAGTGTGTATACCGGCAGCCTGGAAATTGTTCTGGCCGGAGCAATGCCACCATTAGACTGCATGATGTGTACTTCACCGCCAAATCCCGCCGCGGTGAGACCGCTCGACAGCAGCGCGACGTAATCGCGCACCAACGGCCCGATGAAGGCATTCATAGCGGTGGTCGTGAAGCGCTCAAACTCACGGAACTGGGGCGAGACTTCGTGCGAAACGGTGACAAAAATGTCAGGGCAAGCCTGCTGCACAATTTCCTTGGCGCGGCGTTCGTGCACCGGGTTCAGGTAGGAAAACAAGAAACAAATAGCGATTGAATCCACGCCGGCCGCTTTCAATTGCAGCGCCTGCGTGCGCACTTCTTCCTCGTCCAGTGGGGTCACAATTTCGCCCCGGGGCGGTGCGATACGCTCATTGACCACCTTGCGGTAGCGGCGTTTCACCAGTGGGCGGTCCTGCCAGGGAATTTCCTGCTGAATCGAATAATGATGCGGGCGTTGGTGTCGGCCGATGTGAATGATGTCCCGGAAGCCCCCGGTGGTGATCATGCCGGCCTTCGCACCACGGTATTGCAAAACAGCATTGGTGGCGACTGTGGTGCCATGATAAACGTGGTCGATGCTGCTTTGCGATATGCCAGCATTTTGGCAGATTTCGCTGATCCCGCGCAGCACCCCAACGGAAGGGTCCTCCGGTGTACTTGACACCTTGTGAATCAGTATCCGGTTGGAACTCGTGTCGGTCAGGACGATATCTGTGAAGGTTCCACCGACATCAGCACCAAGTAGCAGCATTCTGTTTGGCCTCCCGACTCACCTGCCGTGGCCCCCGTGACAACGGTTATAATTGATCATAGTTGAACATGGCCTCAACTTCAAGTTATGCTTGTATAACGCATGTGAGTCGATTAGGCTTTAGCCAGCACCAGAGGATTTCGGTGTTACAGTCAAACCGATCTCCGGCACGCGGCCGATCGCATCAAAAGATCCGTGACATTATTCACTGTCACCAGGGTACGGCCCGATCAAATGACCCGGAGGGCTCCGGTAAAAGTGAGGTAAGCATGACTCAGGCACAGCACTCCACAAAAGCGCAGGCTGCCCAGCAGCGCGTCAATCCGATCACCGCCAGCATTATCCAGGGTGCGCTTGAAAATGTTGCCATCGAAATGGGTTACAAGCTGATGCGCATGTCTTACTCCAGTATCATTCGCGAATCAGAGGACTTTGGCGCCGCGTTGTGCGACACACAGGGCCGGCAACTTTGCGAGTGTTCGAAAAGCACGCCTCTGCAATCCGGCCCTATTCCAGGCTATGTGAAGGGCATCTTGAAAGAATTTAAGTATCGCGGTGATGAATTCAGACCTGGCGACGTGATCATTCACAGCGACCCTTACAATGGCGCATCGCACAGCCCGGACATCGGCTTTTGTGTTCCGGTATTTCACTCGGGGGAGTTGGTCGGCTTTTCGATGACCACGGCTCACCACCTGGACATCGGCTCCTGCCAGCCTGGCAGCGTCGGCGTCGTTGTCTGCGCGGACGCCTACGCGGAGGGGCTTCGCTTCAAGGCGCTCAAGGTATATGACCAGGGCAAACGAAATGAAGCCCTGTGGCAGATGATTCGAGATAATGTACGCGTGGCTGACCTGGTGATAGGGGACATGGATGCCCAGGTTGCAGCCTGCCACGTCGGTGCCCAGCGCCTGATCGAATTGGTTGAACGCTACAGCCTGACGGTGTTAACCGATGCTGTAAAGGATCTGTTTGATTACTCCGAGCGCTTGATGCGAACACAGATCGAGAAAGTACCGGACGGCGTCTACAGCGCGACGGGGTACATTGATGGCTTCCTGGAGGTCACCGACCCGACGGTGAAGAACTTGCCTATTAAAGTCAGCTTGACGGTCGATGGAAGCGACATAACGGTGGACCTCACCGGCAGTGCCGACCAGGTGAATGGATACGCCATAAACATGCCCTTCCTCGGCACGGTCAATGTAGCCGTCTGGCTAACGCTGCGCTCAATCCTGCTCGACAGCGTGGTATTTGGAAATATTCCGCAGAACGACGGGCTGTTCCGCCCCATCCACATTGTCGCGCCAAAAGGGTGTATTGCCAACCCGGTATTCCCGGCACCGACCATCGCACGTTTTGCACCCGGAAATGTCGTTGCTGACACGGTGATGAAGGCGCTGGCACCGGCGCTGCCCGAACAGGTCTGCGCCGGCGTGGCCAACCTGAAAGCGGTAACCTTCAGCGGGTTGGAGAACAACCAGCAATGGGTGCATATCGAGATTTTTGAGGGCAGCTACGGTGGGCGCTTCGGCAAGGATGGCATGGATTGCGTAGATACTCTGTACGCCAACACCCGCAACAACCCGATCGAAGACATCGAAAGTCACGTACCGCTGCGAGTGACCCAATACGAATTTCGTGACAATGCCTGCGCACCTGGAAAATGGCGCGGTGGGCTGAACTCAGTGAAGGAAATCTGCTTCCTGACCGATGGTGGCATTAGTGTGGAAGGCGACGGCCACGCGCGTGCGCCATGGGGCTTCAATGGCGGTGCTGACGGCCTGACTTCCAGCCTGTTGCTGACCCGCCAAGGAAAGGCGCCGGTGCATCTGCCCTCAATGCTCGCCACGATCCCGATCAGGAAAGGCGATAAAATCAAGGCCATAGGCGGAATAGGCGGCGGTTACGGTAACCCTTGTGAACGCCCCGCTGAGCAAGTGCTGGAGGATCTACTCGACGGCTACCTCGACACCGAGAGCGCGGAACGGGATTTTGACGTTGTTATCACCGTTGACGGTGTGATCGACGATGAAGCAACACGAAAACTCCGCGCCACTTGGTAGCCAACCGCCATGAACAACGTGCAATCGCCGAAGCCCGCCACCGAAAGCCTGCAACCCACAAGCGATCAGAACCGGGTGTTCAGCGGAACTTCCTACGTGCTAATGTGGTGGTCTTCCCTGATCGTGATACAGGCTTTCGTACTCGGTCAGGCGTTCCTGCCGCCAATCGGCAAGATGAATCTGTTGCAGTCACTGCTGATCCTTGTGATAGCCGCCGTCACATTCGTTGTGATGTTTTCTCTCAACGGCCAGGCTGGTATGAAGTATGGCATTCCCTACTCAATCCAGGCCCGTTCCGGCTTCGGTATCCAAGGTTCGAAAATCGTCGAGTTCCTCAGGGCGTTGCCAGCCATCGTCTGGTTCGGTATCGGCACCTGGATCGCGGCCTTGTCTTTCGACGGCATACTCACCTCGCTGACTGGGTTCACCGCCCCCTGGGCGAAGTTTGTGTATTTCGCTGTCCTCCAGGCTGTGCAGGTGGTGCTGGCCTACCGTGGCATTCGCACCATGAAATGGTTCAATATCATCGGCTCCATTGTCATCGCAGCGGTAATGACCTATATGTTGGTACACATTCTGAACACGCGGGACTTCAAGGTAGAGGAGTCCTGGAAAAGCGCGGGTACCTGGGGTACGCCTTTTTGGGTGGGACTGACTGGCGCGATTGGTGTGTTGGCCACCGTGATGTTAAATATCAGTGACATAACGCGGCATTTGGTAAAGTCACAAAGATCGCTATGGTTTGGTCACGTGGCCGGTATATTACCGCCCTGGTTTTTCATGCTCACGCTGGGCCTTATCGCTGGTGCAACGCTGGGCACCTGGGATCCCGTCGAGGCGCTGATGCAACTCAGCCCTCACCCAGCAGCGATGATTGTACTGCTGACCTTCATCTTGCTGGCTCAGTTTACGACCAATCTGACGATAAACATATTACCGCCAACACTGATTTTCATGGATGTTTTCAGGATGCGCTGGAGTACCGCGGTGGTCTTAACGGGCGTACTGGGCGTATTTTCTTTTCCGTGGCTGATCCTTGGCAACATGGAAACGTTCTTCAATTTTATTCTATACTACTCGTCGCTGTTCGGCCCAATACTTGGAGTCATGCTATGCGACTATTTCATCATTCGCAGGCGCGAGTTAAATGTCGCAGCGCTATACACTACTGACGCTTCCAGCCCGCACTGGTACGCCGGCGGTTTCAATATTGCTGGCATCCTGTCTATCGTTGTGCCAGGAACCATCACGATGATATGGTTCTTGCCGATGTCATGGATGATAGGGCTGCCATCTGCTTTTTTAATGTATTTGGTGCTTTACCCGTTGTTTCACGCACAGCCTGAATCCATTCCTTGAAAAAACTGCAGAACCCGCAGCAAATTCGGTGAAGATCACAACCTGGTGTGGCAGGGTGGGCCAAATGAGCTGAATAGCCATAGAATTGACATGGACAGCAAGAAAAGTGCAGCGGATGTGTAAAATGCGGTCATTTCTCCTGCCCATTGCCACAGCACACCAAACAGCAGTGCGCCCGGTAAAGCAGCAAAACCTGCAACCATGTTGCATATTCCGGCCCATCGGTCCAACGTGAACACCTATTCCGGTTTAACGTGAACGGCGATTCTGGTTCATCGTGAACACTTTTCCGGTTTTTCCGGAATCAGTGTTCACGATCCTGGAATCGCCGTTCACGATGAACCAGAAACCATTTCAACGCATTGTTTTATCACTTATTTGCTACCCTCTCCCGCTTTTTGGGAAGAGGCAATGGCAACACCAAGGATTACAATGCGAAAAATCAGAGATGTTTTACGATTACGACTGGCAGGCGGCCTGTCTATCCGGCAGATCAATGCCAGTACCAAGGTCAGTTTAGGTTCCATCCAGAAGCTACTGAGTAAGGCCAATGAACTGGAGTTAAACTGGCCGCTGCCTGACGATCTGGATGATGTGCAGTTGGCCCGGTTGTTTTACCCCGATGCCGACACGGCCGTATCTTCCCGATTCCAGGTGCCAGACTGGCCGACCATTCACCAGGAGCTCAAATTCAAAGGAATGACCAAGCAGTTGCGGTGGGAGGAATACACCCAGCAATATCCCAACCGCTGTTACAGTTACTCGCAGTTCTGCGATCGCTACCGCCACTGGCGTGGTCTGCAGAAGCGTTCCATGCGCCAATTACATAAAGCTGGCGAGAAGTGTTTTGTTGATTACTGTGGCCAGACGGTTCCTATCATCAATGCCGATACCGGCGAGATCCGTGAAGCCGAGGTATTTGTCGGGGTGCTGGGTGCCTCCAACAAAACCTATGCCGAGGCCACCCACACTCAGCAACTGCCGGACTGGCTGGGCAGCCATGTGCGGATGTTCGACTACTTTGGAGGTTGTACCACCATGGTGGTGCCGGATAATTTACGCAGCGGTGTCAGCCGGGCATGCCGGTATGACCCCGATCTTAATCCAAGTTACCAGCAGTGGGCCGAGCATTATCAGGTCGCAGTGGTGCCGGCACGACCCTATAAACCCAAGGACAAGGCCAAAGCCGAGGTTGCAGTACAGATCGTTGAACGCTGGATACTGGCGCGGCTACGCCACCACAGCTTCTTCTCATTGGCCGAGTTAAACCAGTGTATTGCCGTGTTACTGGAAGAACTGAACCAGAAGCCCTTCAAGCAGCTACCTGGCAACCGCCAGCAAGCCTTCGAGCAGCTGGACAAACCGGCACTTAAGCCATTACCACGGTATCCGTACCAGTATGTTCACATCAAAACAGTTCGGGTCAATATCGACTATCACGTTGAGTACCAACGCCACCATTACTCGGTACCGCATCAGTATGTGGGTGAGAAACTGGAACTACACGCGGGTGAATCACTGGTAACGATCTACTTCCGTCAGCAGGTGGTGGCCAGTCATGCCCGTAGCTACAAACCAGGTATGACGACGGTCGCTGCCCACATGCCCACCCGGCATCGCAAGCACATGCAATGGACACCGGGGCGCTTTAAGAACTGGGCGCGGGATATCAGTCCCCAAGTGCTCAAGTGGGTGGATAGGCAGCTAAAACTCAAAGCCCATCCGGAACAGGCGTACCGGCTTTGCCTGGGCCTGCTGAATCTCAGCCGCCAGTATCCTGCCCAACGGCTTGATGCGGCCTGCAGGATCGCCAACGGCGCCAGTCTGAACCGATTAAAACAGATCAAGTCGATCCTCAATAGCAACCGTGACCGCTTACCGGAACAGCTTGAGCTGCAGGCTGCGTTGCCACAAAACCATGAAAACATCCGCGGACCCCGCGATTACCATTAGGAAAAGACAGCATGACAACACAGACCATGGCGCAGCTGCGCCAACTTAAACTCGGTGGCATGGCCACCGCCCTACAGACCCAGCTGGAACAGGTCGGCACCTATGAGGGGTTACCCTTTGTTGAACGGCTCACGCTGTTGCTGGATCACGAGTGTCTGAGCCGTGAACAACGCCGGCAGGAACGCTTTATCCGCCAAGCCAGCTTCAGGCTGCATGCCAGCGTTGCCGAAATCGACTATCAGCATCCAAGAAACATCAAAAAATCTCAAATCGCTCAGCTGGCATCCGGTGACTGGATCAACCGCGCTCAGAATCTGCTGATTACAGGTCCTTGCGGCAGTGGCAAAACTTATCTTGCCTGTGCGCTGGGACACAATGCCTGCATACATGGCTACAGCGTTCGCTACTTCCGGCTGTCACGCCTGATGCTGGAACTGACTCAAGCTAAAGCTGACGGCACTTACTACAAAAAGCTCAAGCTACTGGCCAGGATCCAGATGATCGTCATTGACGACTGGGGACTGGAACCACTCAAGCCTGCACATCGGAATGATCTGATGGAAATTATGGATGATCGCCATGGTCACACCTCCACGGTGGTGATCAGCCAGTTACCCACTGATGAATGGTATGCCAGCATCGGTGATAACACCCTGGCGGATGCTATTCTGGATCGGCTGATGCACAACTCGCACCGACTGCAACTTAAAGGAGAATCCATGCGGAAAATAATGGGGATGGTTGACTCATCGTGAACACCTGAGTTAAAAAGGAACTTCGTGATGCGTTGAGAAATCAGGTGTTCACGATGAACCGGAATCGGTGTTCA
>QIKV01000219.1 GCA_003233115.1 Oceanospirillales bacterium | reverse complement strand
GCGCTTTCGTTTCCGGACATTACGATTATTATCGGGCATGCCGGTGTGCAAATGGGCTGGTATCGAAGCCAGGCCGAGCACGCGCTGATGGTGGCGGCCCGTCATCCCAATGTTTATCTTGAGATGTCACAGTGCCAGCAGGAGCAGATCGAAAGGGCAGTGCATGATCCGAACATCGGGCCGGATAAATTATTATTCGGTTCCGATTGGGGCGCCTCTATTTCCTATCGCTATTACGGCAAGAAAAATACCTATGCAGCAACGCCTGCAGATGAACCACCAACTTCATTACCTTTGCATATGGATTGGAATCTGCGGCAGATTCGGGCGATCGATATGTCTGAAGAAGATCGTGCCAAGATACTGGGACTGAATATGGCAAAGATCTGCAAGCTCGATATTAAAAAAATTCTGCGTACGAAAGAGGAACGCTATGGGGAGCAAATTGGCTGGGATGAAGTGAAATTGCGCTGGGAGCCATCAGCAAATCAGTAAGTTGTCTGTGAATATAATCTGAGGGTAGTGGTTATGAAACGATCAAATAAATCCAGGACCAACAACAGATCAGCAATGAAAATGTGTTGCACTGCACTGTGGATAGTCATTGGCATTGTGCCGGGGATCACCTCTGCTGATGTGCTGGAGGAGATTATTGTTACTGCGCAGAAACGGGAGCAAAGTCTGCAGGATGTCTCCACTGCCGTCACAGCGTTTAGTGCAGAGCGGCTGAGTGATGCCAACATTACTGATATTGAAGGTCTTCAGTATTATGTGCCGAGCATCACGATTGGCAACACTTTCGGCTATGCCAACCTGTTCATCCGGGGGCTCGGTCTCAATACCGTCTTTGCCAATGTTGATCCTTCTGTGGCTTTGTATGTAGATGGTGCAATAGTGTCGCAGCCTGGTGCACAGTTGTTTTCGTTTTTTGATCTGCAGCGGGTGGAAGTATTGCGCGGCCCCCAGGGCACTTTGTATGGCCGGAATGCGACCGGTGGTACCATCAACCTGATCAGCGCAAAACCGACCGAAGAAAACGAAGGTTATGTTCGTTTTACTGGTGGGGATTACGGCTTGTACCAGTCCGAAGCTGCGGTGGGTGGCGCCATCAGCGATCGGGTGTGGGGCCGCTTTGCGTTTCAGACCATCAACCGCGATGGCTACAGCATCAATCAGGTCACTGGTAACGATGTGGATAACGCTAACAGAAAGGCCTTCAGGGGACAGCTATTGTTCAAGGCATCAGATCGTGTGGATGTCCTGCTAGCCGCTGAATACGGTACCGAAAAAGATGCCGCCAACGGGTTCTACTACAAGCGTGAAACATTTCCCGGTTCTACCAAGCCGGGTGCGATTGCGCCGGGGATAGGTGGCTTCCCTACCGGAGAGCGGGGCTACGCCTCCAATGTGGATCCGCAGAATGACCGGAAAACCTGGTCAGTTACCGGCACGCTGGACTGGAATATCAATGACTACTGGTCATTGAAGAACATCCTGAACTATCGTGACACCAATCTCGTTAATTTTCAGGATTTGGACGGCTCTGCGGTTGTGAACAGCTCTGTGCAGGAGTTTGTATTCGATTCCCAGCACTACAGTGAAGAGTTGCAACTGGCTTACACCAGCGACCGTCTGCGGGCGATAGGGGGATTTTACTATTTCAATGAGGATCTCCTGAATCTGAATAGAATTGATACGCTCAAGATAGGCGGTAGTTTCGCGGGCGGCACCGAGAAACGTGTTAATTTGAATGGCAATGCTGAGACAGAATCCTGGGCCCTGTACTGGAACGCCATCTACGATATTACCGACATGTTTGCCATCCGGGCTGGTGGTCGATATACCGACGACAGTCGCAAGATTGTTAACGACAATGTCATTTGGGTTGCGGGGGGGCGGGTGCGGTTGTCCCCTGAGAATGGCAATCTGCCACTTTTTACTGACCAGAAAAGCTTTACCAACTACAGCAACGAACTCGGTCTCGAATGGCGGCCCAATAAGGATATCCTGCTGTATTACACCTATTCGGAAGGGTTCAAGGCCGGTACCGGTCAGATCGGTGCCAATGCGGCTAACATCATTAAACCTGAGACCATCAAAAACCACGAGTTTGGCCTCAAGAGCACCTGGCTGGACGGTAGCATGTTTATTAACGTAGCAGCTTATTTCTATACGGTCACAGACCTTCAGTTGGATCGTACGCTGCCGGGTGGACCCACGGGTTTTATTACTATTTTTGAAAATGCGACATCGCAGGATGCCAATGGCGTGGAGCTGGAAGCGTTCTGGGCGCCAACAGACAGGCTGAGACTAAGTGCGTTCGTGGCCTACCAGGACACGAAATTTGGTAGTTTTACTTCAGCAGACCCGACCGATGAAAGAAACATTGGGGGCGTTTTTCTGGTAGATATCAAAGGAAATGCCGCCAGGCAAGCGCCTGAATGGGCCTGGACTACCCACGGCGAGTATGACTTCCCATTGCAGAACGACGGCTTGATTACACTATCAGCAGACGTGTCCTACAAAGATGACCAGTTCTTCAGTGAATTCAATAATTCACTATTATTTCAGGGGGCTTATACCATCTTTGATGCAAGGCTCCGCTATACCCCACCCAATGGGAACTGGACGGCAGAAGTCTGGGGCAAGAACCTGACTGATGAACTGGTGGAGGCAGGAAACTTTGCGCTGGCCACCGGCCGGGTCGTTACCCGCACTTTTCTGCCACCCCGTACCTGGGGCATCACCGTTGCTTATACGTTTTGAGAAGTAGTCAGAGGACTCCCGTATCACTGGAGCAGCTATGGCCGCCGGGCGTAGAATGGTGTCATTGCACCCTTTCCCGGTGATTGGATTATGACCTCAAATCGCAACGAAAAGACCAGGGAGCAGTGGCTCAAGACACTGGCCGCGCACCGGCAGGATTTTGATACGCCAGCATCCGAGGCGTTCTGGTCGCCGTCACTTGATACCGCTTCACGTGACGAACTCACCAGTATTCAGAACAGCAAGCTCGCTGCTCTGACCCCCTTCCTGTATGAAAACAGTGGGTTTTATCGCCGACGTTTTGATCGCCTGCGTATGACCCCGGATGATATTCGCACGCTGGACGATCTGCCAAAATGGCCGGTTATCAATAAGGCTGAAATGATGGAGGATGCGATTCAGCACCCGCCTTATGGTACCTATACCACGATGTCTGAAGAACTCTGGCAAGAGCGTGGCTGGATGCAATTTTCATCGTCGGGGAGCACGGGCGTACCGCGGGTTTTCCGATATTCGCACATTGACCGGGATTATTGGGAATGGGCCAATGCGCGGGCCCTTTATTCGATGGGGATCCGTCGTGGTGGAACGGTCTTTCCGATGGGTGGGTTTGGCCCGCACGTCTGGCTTTGGGGTGTGCTGTATGCGCTGGCACGGATGGGTATCGCCGTTATCCCCGGTGGCGGCATGGATGCGAGCGCACGGGCGACTGTCATTGAGCGCTTTAAACCATCGGTTATCGCCTGTACACCCTCGTATGCACTCTACCTCGGGCAAGTTATGAAGGACATGGGCGGTGACCCCCGCAAGAGTTCGGTACAAACCCTGTTCACGGCCGGTGAACCGGCACTGGCTATAGAAAAGACCCGTGAACGCCTGGAAAACTTGTGGGGCTGTCGGCTGGTTGAGTTTTACGGATGTACCGAGGCATCTCCGCATTGTGGCG
This sequence comes from Oceanospirillales bacterium, assembly GCA_003233115.1. Lineage (GTDB taxonomy): Bacteria > Pseudomonadota > Gammaproteobacteria > Xanthomonadales > SZUA-36 > SZUA-36. Next base: position 1,770 of record QIKV01000219.1, on the reverse strand, counting down.
GTTACACCTGCCCGGCCTCGATACAACCAGACCGACCCGACTCGATTCATCTTATGGAGGATATTCAGGTCTGGGAACTGGTTGATGATACGGAGTTCCTGCCGGTACCGGCAGGAACATCCGGGCTCACCGTGTGTACTTCACTTAATTCAGAGAGTTCTCCACAACTCAGATTCCTGGTGGGCGACTATACGCAGCTTGACCCGTCAGTGTGTGGCTGCGGGCGCACACATGTGCGTGCCATCGGTGCATGTGCCGGACGGGCGGATGATGTCATCAATATCCGCGGCATCAAGTTGCTGCCGGGCCAGATCGAACAGGCCGTGCGCGCCGTTCCCAGTACCGGGGATGAATTTGAAATTATCCTCTCCACCCAATCGAGCGGGTTGGATGTGATGGCTGTGAGGGTCGAACATCCGCAGCACGGGAACAGTGATCACATCGCAACTGCTGTTGCCAGGGCAGTGAGAAGCCAGTGTGAAATCCGTGTCGAGGTCGAGGTACTGGCGCCTGATACCTTGTCCAAGACGGAGTTCAAGGCAAATCGGGTAAGGGACCAACGCAGCAGATGAGCAGGAACAAATGAGCAAAACATTGGGTGCCGGACCACCTTTCCGGGCACAACACATCGGCAGTTTACTGCGCCCGGTTGAACTTACCCGGGGTTTTCGGCAATACCAGTCAGGTGAGATCACTGCTCTGGAGTTTCGGGCCATTCAGGACAGTGCGATCCGGGACGTCGTCCGGTTGCAGGAATCTATTGGTCTTGAAGTGGTGACTGACGGGGAATTTCGCAGAGCTTCCTACTGGGCACATTGGGTAGCGGCAATTGACGGGCTGGATGTTGCTCCGGCGCTGTTTAAGTTCCATGATGACCTGGGCAACGAGCAGGATTTTATTGCAGCCGATTGTATAGGGAAACTCAGGAAAACCGCGCCGATTTCCACTGAAGAGTTTAAGTTTCTCAGTGCAACGACCGACAAAACGGCCAAAATCACCATGCCTTCGCCGTCCACCCTGCATTTCTGGCGTCTTGGTAAAACAATAGAAGGGTCGGGTTATGTTTCTGATGAAGATTACATGACAGACCTCTGTGCTATCTACCAGCAGGAGATTTCCGATCTTGCCGCGCTGGGTTGCGCTTATGTCCAGTTCGATGAAGTCCCGCTGATCATGCTCGCCAACGGGGAAATCTGTAAGCTGGTTCAAGCCAATGGCAGGGATCCGCACAGACTGATTGAGTTGTATGTTGAATCAGTGAACCGGATCGTGAAAAAACGGCCTGATAACATCACCATTGGAATGCACATCTGCCGTGGCAATTTTAAAGGAAAATGGCTCACCGAAGGTGGCTATGCAGAAATGGCAGAGCAGGTATTCAGGCATATCGATGTTGATGTATTTTGCCTGGAATTCGATACCCAGCGGGCCGGTGGTTTTGAACCGTTGAGGTTTGTTCCGGAAGGCAAAAAGGTAGTGCTCGGTCTGGTCAGTTCCAAACTACCTGATCCTGAAGATCCAGACCTCCTGAAGGCCCGCATTGAAGAGGCGGCGAAGTATATGCCACTCGAAAATCTGAGTATCAGCCCTCAATGTGGCTTTGCAAGTACTGTCGCGGGCAATCCGGTCACGTTACAGGATGAAATGAACAAGCTGCAACTGGTAGTCGATGTAACAGAGCAAGTGTGGGGTAAAAGATCAGACTGAAAGTCAGGCCTGGCTATCAACAAACTCCGCTACCGTCGGGCGACTGAGCAGGTAATCCAACCA
>QIKV01000051.1 GCA_003233115.1 Oceanospirillales bacterium | reverse complement strand
GCTGGTTTTCGAACTGCGCCTCATCCGTCGTGCGCAACAGGCAATGGCCCAGACCTGACGGGCCATCAAACCAGACCTTTTGCGCGTCGGGCCCGCGATAGTGTAATGCAGCCGTGAGCTTTTTCAGCAGCTCCGCATCAACCGGTGCACCGTCTGTGTTGATGATGGCGATGAAGCCGCTCATTGTTAACGGCTTTCACCGGGGGCTTCACGGGCCAGGGGCGCACCTACCAGAGTTGATTGGGCAGTTTCTTCCTGGCGGGCAGACTCTTTGTGGAAGTCTTCAAGCAGCAGGTCGCGTAACTGTGGTATGGCTGAAATATCATCGACCGGGCAGAGCTTTTTTACCTTGATGCTGCGGGAGAGGTGTCCCAGAAAGTCAAATTCCCGGGCTCTCATTGCAGCGCCCAGTAGCTCATTGCGGTAGGTATTGGCCGCCAGAAGCGGCACAGCGACGGCGCCCGGCAGGTCTGTAATTACTGGCGAGGTACATTTATTGGTGCTCCAGTCGATAATATAGACTAGCTGCAAGACGGCTGAGTGTGGGTACCTTTGATAGGAGCCCTCAGCCAGGTCAAGGTAGTGCTTGTTCCAGCCAGGGGCCAGCAAAGGCAGATTGTCAGGCAGGTCCGGGGAGTGTTCAAACGAGTGCGAAAAAAGCCGCAGTCGGCTGTATCCCGGCTGGGCGTGTATGACCCTGCTTTGTTCGATCAACGGCAGCACATCATCCGTCAGGATGGGATAGCCGGCGGTTGCAAAAGAAGCCGCCAGGGTGGACTTGCCTGCCCCTGACGGGCCGGTAAGTGCAAGGGCTTTTCCATCGATGACGATACCGCTGGCATGCAGACAGGTAATATTGCGCAGGCGCAACATAAAGCCAATCACCGGTCCGAGCAGGTACAGGCTGGCATCTTCCAGTACCAGCGGCGGCTTCCACCGGCCCCAGGTCATGGTGGCGTCCTGGTCCATCACGAACTCTGCACCATAGCGGTAGTTGAAATGAAAGTAGCTGCCGCTATTCAACTCCCCGCCATTTAACCCCCTGCCTTCTAACCCGCTGCCTTCTAACCTGTTCACGACCAGTTCCGGGGTGGTACCCTCCGCATAGCCGGGCTCAACATAGTACTGCGCGGATGGCAGGGTAATAAGCTGCTGAATTTCTTTTGGGAATTCCCCCATATGGATGGCAATATCGCCTGGTGTGCAATCGACCTCTTCTGCGCCCAGACCGGGTATCCTGATATTGGCTTTTAATATATGGCCATATACCCGGTAATAATAAGACCGGGCTGGGTTACCGTTTTTCATGGCGAACCCGGCGGTTGTATGGGTTGATACACTGCCATTGCGTGGTGTTGCAGCGCTGTTGGGTAGCTGTCCATGTCAAAAATATTTGCTTTGGCTCCGGCTTGAGGCGTTCATACGGGGTGATTAATTGTTCTTTTTCGGGTTTAATTCTACCTTATTCCTTTGCTGTATTTTGAGAGATCAATGGTAAGACGGTATTGTCCGGTTCTGACGATTTGGATTTTATTTGCCCGGGTGGCGGGGCAGGTATGAAGATGTCCATGAAGATGCCTGGTTGTTACCGCATTTTTGGTACCACGCTGGCCTGCAATTTCCCCTTGCCGGAATTGCCGGAAGTTGCCCTGGAAGATCAGGCCTTACATGTGAGCTTGGGTGAGGGCGGCCTGGAGCAATTCGATGCGCTGGGGTTTGAAAGAGTTTATGCCTGGCACGACTACGCTGGCGGGGTCGTGTGCTGGTGCGAGCGCAGGCTGGATGAAAACATGGGTGATGAATACCTGTATGTATTTTCCCACAGCGCTACTTTTCATATTTCTTCCGGGGGTCTGATTCGCTGCTTTGTGCATGCAGGCTCCAGCATGCAGATGTTGCGGCACCTGTTGTTGAACCAGATCATACCCCGTTACCTGGCCAGTACTGGCAGCTTGTTGCTGCACGCCGGCGCGGTGACCCTGGAAAACGGCAAGTCGGTTGCTTTTCTTGGTAATTCCGGCTTTGGCAAATCCACCCTGGTGTCGAGTTTCCAGCGTCACGGCGCGCAATTGATCAACGACGATTGTATCTTGCTCGAATGCGGTGAACAGGGCGTGACGGCGATCGGCGGGCTGGTGGGTATCCGGCTGTTCCCGGATTCGGTCAATGCGGTGTTTGACGAGGCGGCCGGCTTTACCAACTACACGCCGTATACCGATAAACAGCAGTTGTTCCTGACAAACCAGGCGGGTAGCAGGCCGCCGGAGCCACATGTGCTGGATGCAATGTTTTTGTTGAATAACCCCGCTGTTGAGATAGTTGAATCAGTTGCCATTGAACCGGTTTCAGGGAGCACGGCCATGATGGCGATGATATTCAGCGCCTTCAGCCTGGACCCTTCTGACCGGCAATCAATTACGGATAATTTTCGCAATGTGGGGCAGGCGATCAGTGAACGCCTGGGTATCTATAAGCTGCAATATCCCCGCGTGCATGAGCGCCTGGGGGAGGTCAGGGCGGCGGTTACTGAGCGGGTTAGCTGACAACGGACCCCCGGGGTCGGACTCAAATGCTTGGACTGCGGTTTGTTTACTGATAGCTGTGTGCCGCATTTGAATCTGACCCCTGTCTGACCCCTGTCATTCCATTTTTACCACTCTGTCCGCCAGTGCCACACTCGCCGGGCGGTGGGTGATCCGGATGACTGTCCGGTCATGCAGCAGGTCGGCGCAGGCCTTGATAAAATCTTCTTCGCCCTGCGGGTCAAACATCGAAGTAGCCTCGTCCAGGATCAGGATCGGCGGGTCTTTCAGCAGCGTCCTGGCCAGTGACAACCGTTGACGCTGGCCACCTGAAAGGCGCACCCCCTGGTCACCGATGGTGGTGGCATAGCCCTGTGGCATCTGCATGATAAATTCATGTGCCCCGGCGGCTCGCGCGGCCTGTTCAATGGCTTCCTGGTCGGCGCCGTGGCGGCCATAGGCGATATTCTCGGCCACGCTGCCGTTGAGTAACAAGGTGCGCTGCGCGACCAGGCCGACCGTGTTGCGGATACTCTCCAGGCTGTGCTTGCTGATATCTTTGCCATCAATGCTGATATGGCCGGCAGTGGGTTGGATAAAACGCATGAGCAGGTAGGCCAGCGTACTCTTACCGGTGCCATTGGGTCCGGTCAGCGCGATGGTTTCCCTGGCCCTGATTTCAAGCTCAAAATCCGTCAGCACCGGTCGGTGCCCGGGGTAGGCAAAGCTGACTTTTGCGAAGCGGATATGGCCTTTGACGTGTTGTAATGGCGGCAGTGCCGTTTCTGCTGGTTCGGGTTGCTCGGCAAAGAAATCGATCAGCCGCTCGGCGGCGCCCCGGGTGCGTTGGATCTGGCCATAGACATTGGCCAGGCCTGAAATCGGGCGGGTCATCAGCATGGCGTATAGCAACAGGCTGACCAGTTCGGCTGGGGTGATTACATTGATGACCACCTGCCTGATGCCTAGCCAGAACAGCAATAGCAGGCCCACGCCGGCCAGCAGGCTCACTGCGGGTGAGAGGATCGACTGCACCAGGATTTGCCGCCTGGACAGGGTCAGTAATTTGCTGTTGCGGGCATCAAAACGCTGCGCTTCCAGCTTTTCCCGGTTAAAAGACTTGATGACCGGCAACAGGCCCAGGTTTTCCTCCACAAATGAGAACATCTGCGACCAGGCGTGTACCCAGTCGGTCGCAATCGGGCGGATTTTGCGGCCGATCAGCTTCATTGCAATGTAATACACCGGCAGCAGCAGTACCGCGACCATGGCGATTTGCAGGTCGATGCGGGTCATGATGTAGAACGCGCCGAAAAAGGTCAGCAGCAGCGGCAGCAGGGTGACTAAAGTGCTGGTGACAAAATTGCTGATAATGGCTGCATCGTTGCTCAGCAAGGACAGGGATTCACCTGGGCGGCCGGCATGAAAATAACTGATCGGGAGCACCTGCATGTGTTCATACACGCGCAGGCGTAAGCGGGCAGCCATCTTTTCACCGGTGGAGCCGACCAGGTAGCTGCTGAAAAAATCGATTATGCTTTTGACCAGTATCAGCACCAGCCACAGCAGCAGAATCTTCTGGATGAGCAAAAAATCGTAACTGCCAAGACCACCCAGTGCAGCCGAGGTCAGTTTACCTGCCAGCCAGGGTTGGGCCAGGGCTGCCAGGCTGTCTGCTATCAATAGCAATAACACCAGCAACAGCGTATTTCGGTGCGGGGTTATGTACTGCATGAGACGGGTGAATTTCATGGTGTAGGCACTATACCGTAAATGGCTGGGGCGAAATTATGAAAGGATGCGTGGAAATACGTGTAGACCATTTGCATACGTTCAGGCAGGTTCTGCTTGACCGGGCCGATGCACAGTAACCATGATGATACCGTATTGGTTTCAGTTAAAAATTGGGTATTCGGGAATGCCCCCCGGTACCGTAATAATGTCACCATATAAAAGGAAGCGAGTGTCTTGTATATCTACCTTTCCAAAATACTGCCGTTGCTGGTACTGCCCATCGGGATTGTTATAGAGCTGTCGCTGGTGGCGTATGTATTGCTGCGGAAAAACCGGCGTACACAAGCGGCCGTCTTCCTGGCGGCAGCAGTGCTGGTGCTGTGGGTATCGTCCATGCCGGTGGTCGCCGATGCGCTGCTGGGCCGCTTGGAGCGGGACTACCCGGCGGTCATGATGAGCGAAGTCCCGGCCAGCAGATGCATCGTGGTGCTGGGCGGCGCAGTTGAGCCGGTGCAACCACCAAGAATAGATATCGACATGGGCGCGGCTGTCGACCGGGTGCGCAAGGCTGCGCAGCTATACCGTGCCGGCCGGGGGACGGTGATTATTGTTACCGGTGGCAATCAGCCGTGGTCGCCGTTTAAGCGAACCGAGGCGGAGGCGATCAAAACCCTGCTGCTGGAGTGGGGTGTGCCCCCTGCCGCCATCGTGCTGGAAAAGGCCAGTCGCAATACGCGTGAAAACGCACTCAACGCCTTTGGGTTGATGCAGGAACAGGGCTGTGGCGAACCATTGCTGGTCACCTCGGCTGCGCACATGCGCCGCTCAGTGGCCGTGTTTGCGAAGCTTGGCATTAACGTGGTACCGGTGTCTGCCGACGTGCGGGTCGTCAACAAGCCCCATTTGACGCTGCTGGATTTCCTGCCCGACGCCGATGCGCTCAAAAGGACCACCGACGCAACGCGGGAGCACATAGGCCAGTGGGTCTACAAGATACGCGGCTGGGCCCCGTAGGGTGGACATTCATGTCCACCGAAAAAACCCGTAGGGCAGACATTCATGTCCACAAAAATGAACCGTAGGGTGGACATTCATGTCCACCAAAATAGACTTTCAACCAGATACCAAAAAGGCCCCACCTCTGGCGGGGCCTTTCGGTATATGGCGGAGAGAGAGGGATTCGAACCCTCGATACGCTATTAACGTATACACACTTTCCAGGCGTGCTCCTTCAGCCACTCGGACACCTCTCC
>QIKV01000039.1 GCA_003233115.1 Oceanospirillales bacterium | reverse complement strand
TGCGGTTGGTGCAACGGGTTCACAGGGGCCGATTGGTTTGATGGGCTCGGCAGGTACTAATGGTCTTGATGGTGCGGTTGGTGCAACGGGTCCACAGGGACCGATTGGTTTGACGGGCTCGGCAGGTACTAATGGTCTTGATGGTGCGGCTGGTGTAACGGGTCCACAGGGACCGATTGGTTTGACTGGTCCGGCAGGAGCTAACGGTTTAGATGGTGCGGTTGGTGCAACGGGTTCACAGGGACCGATTGGTTTGACGGGCTCGGCAGGTACTAATGGTCTTGATGGTGCGGCTGGTGTAACGGGTTCACAGGGACCGATTGGTTTGACAGGTCCGGCAGGTACTAATGGTCTTGATGGTGCGGTTGGTGCAACGGGTTCACAGGGGCCGATTGGCCCAATGGGTGCTGTGGGTCCACAAGGTCCCTCCGGTACAAATGGCACAGCAGGACCTCAAGGTCCTCCGGGGTTGGCAGGTGCTGATGGCAGCGTTCCTGCCGGCTTGATGGTGTTGAGTAAGAGCGCCACGCCACCAGCTGGATTTACCTTTACAGGTCAGAAAGTTAATCTATCAAGCGGGATTGGCGGGTGGTCTACAATGGCATCAATGCCGACTGCACGTTACGGGTTTGGCATTGCAGCTTTGGATGGTCAGATTTACACCATCGGTGGTTCTACAGGCACTTTCTATGCAGGTACTTCTGTAGCTGCCAACGAAGCCTATGATCCGGCCACCGATACTTGGACAACAAAAGCATCTCTGCCATCGGCGCGCTATCATCTCGGCGCTGCCGCTGTCGGCGGCAAGATATATGCAGTGGGTGGCAGGGCCGTTTTTGCAAATTCCACATTATCCTTGGCCACCAACGAAGCCTATGACCCGATCTCTAATACATGGGCGACAAAAGCGCCCATGCCAACATCGCGTTTGTATCCGTCTGTCGCGGCTGTTTCCGGAATTATGTATGCAATCGGTGGCATAGGGGCTGGAGGGGAGTTGAGCAACAATGAAGCTTATAATCCGGCTACAAATACTTGGGCGACTAAGGCTGCTATGCCAACGGCACGTCGCGAATTGTCGCTATCTGCTGTTGGTAGTAAATTGTATGCTATTGGTGGTTTCTCCGGCGGAGGACTGACGACCAATGAGGAATATGATACTCAAGCTGATACATGGGCGACGAAAGCGAGTATGACTGTTGCTAGAAATGCTTTGGCCTCAGCCACTTTGAATGGGAAGGTGCATGTGGTTGGCAACGGAGGTGGCGCTCACGAGACGTATGACCCGGTCAGTAACACATGGGTGACAGACACCCCCATGCCAACACCACGCTTTTATTTAGGGGCTGCGACAGCCGCTGGCAGGATGTATGTCTTTGGCGGCATTGGCCCATTCCCTAATGTAACCGGTGTTGTTGAGTCTTATGACTTCGGAACATTGTTTGTGCACCTCAAAAACTAATAGCATGCTTTGAACGATGGGTTTGAAGCTCGGACGTGGATGGAATAAAGGGCGGTTTTTCGGAGCCGCTCTTTTTTTGCTGCTCTTTATGGTTGGCGGCTGGTGGGATGCTTGTCCGAAGGTTGTTGCCGTTGTCGGCGAAACATTGCTCAGCGAGGAGGATGTTTCATATCGTATCGCTGTGCAGCTGGCGTACGGCGGGACGATTGAGCCTCCTGCGGCATTGGTAGCATTGATCAAAGATGCGCAAGAGCGGGAAGTCGGCGGTACTGTCGGGGTGATTGTGACAGCGCAGGAGATGGATGTCTTTGCCAAGGGTGTTGAAAAGCATTCCAAAGCACCGGAGGTGTTAAAATCGGTGAAGATGGTTTTTGCCGGTGATGATGATGCATATCGGCGAATTTATCTGATGCCGAAAATAATCAACCGTAAATTACGCGCATGGTTTTCCCGCGATGCACGTGTTCAGAAGCAGCCGCGCGATGCGATTCAGGAGGCTTACGCACTGGCAGCGGCGGGCAATGATTTTGAACAGGTGGCGGAAGCGACAGGGTTGATGTTCGCCAAACAGGACTACAAGACGGAGCAGAAGGATGCGCCGGGTGCGCTTAAGGATTACTTCCCTGAGGGCATGGCGATGTTATCTCCGCCTTTTCAGAAGATTCTTGATGGATTGAAGGCTGGCAAAATGGCGCAAACAATATCCGAGGACAATGTCGATTATCGCGTAGTTCGCTTGTTGAAAAAGGGGGAGGGTATCTACAAGACGATTGAAATTATCGCAGTGAAAGAGGCATTTGATCCGTGGTTCAGAAAGCAGGTCGAAAAAGTTCCGGTACGCATTCAGGATAATGATTTGCGCGCAGCTATTGCTGCGAAATACCCGAATTTCCTGCGGAATCAGTCCGGGGAAGATGCGCAGGTAAAAGTAAAAAGACATATATGACATTTTTGATGGGATGCCCGCATGCCTCATCCGATTTCCACAGCCTAATCACTAACTTTAGTTAGTCAAATAACTAACCGATGGCAATTACATTAAATATCCTTAAGCCGTAGTTTAACAGCTTCGTTTGAGCCTTTGCATCAAGCACGGTATTTTTAAAACTGTGAAAACCAGAAAAGGGGAAGATACCATGAACATACAACAAAAAATTATAGGTGTGATGATGGTGGTCATGTTGGTCGCTGTGGGTACGGCATCTGCGGCAACGCAGACGCTAACTATTCTCGGCGCCAACGGCGTGCAGGGAGATATGGATCCGTACACCGAATATTCGCTGGATAACGGCGCGACCTGGAATCAGGCGTTTCTTTCCGGCGCGCATCCGTGGGGCTTTCTCACAGGCACAAATAGCTGGGTGAATCAGAGTGCTGACAACACGGTTGGCATCGGAGTTAGCACGGCGAATACCAAAACAACACTTTATCGTGTGCGCTTCAATGTGCCTGCCGGTGCGATAAATCCAACGGCCAATATTCAGATCAAGGCCGACAACGCTGCAGATGTTTCGTTGAACGGCACGCTTATAGCGAGTGTCACCGGGAATCACGGGGCGGTTTCATCCACTGCCGATCTGGTTTTTGCCAGTGTTGTGCAAACCGGGCTGAACGAGGTCACCGTGGCAGTGACAGACTGGGGTGGCATAACCGGATTTAACTACCGGATTGACCTGACAATGGATTCGGCAAGGCCGCTGTCCGTTGCGCCGGCTTCATCGTCACCGGCAGGCATCGCTGCAGCTTCCGGTAACGTAAGCAGGACATCATGGGAGATGAATCGCACCGGCAGTTGGATAAATATACACGGAGGGCCAGTCTTTAGCGCCGCTGTTACCCCACCAGTGGGTGATCCGGGGTGGGTGTCTGCTCCCAATGGTGAGACGATTGATTTGTTCATCCCTTCAATCATTCCGGCACCTTTCTGCCGTGTGGTTGTCGATTACACGTATTTTCAGACCGTTGTAACCGTGCCTCTCAACATGAATGTTTTACAATTCAATCTTGATTTCTTGGGGCGGCTTGATGATTTTCTCCGGGTTACGGTTTTTAATTCGGCCTACCCGAATGGTGTCGTCCCGCCAAGGACTACTTTGTCCTATTTTAATCCCACAACTGGAGACTTTGCTAATTATATCGTTCCGGGAGAAAATCGGATTGTTGTTACCTTGGCTGATAACTGTCCACAAACTAACATGGTACGTGGCGCTACAGTAATCTTGAATGGCCAGCCGATCAGCTCGATTAACAACAACCTACCGCCGGTCGCCAATGCTGGCGCTGCACAGACTGCACAATGCACGGGCGGATCGAGTGCCAATGCGACGCTGAACGGTTCGGCATCTTCTGATCCGGATAGTGATACGCTGACTTATGCATGGTCTTGGGCCGGTGGCTCAGCCACGGGTGCGAGCCCATCGGCTTCCTTCCCGCTGGGCTCAACGGCTGTGACGTTGACGGTCGATGACGGTAACAGTCATACAGCCACCTCAACAACCACGGTCACCGTACAGGATACAACGCCGCCAACGGTGAATGCTGGTGCGGATGTTGTACTCGAAGCAACCAATCCGATTGGCGAGGCGTTTAATGTGATGACGCAAGCCACGGCAACGGATACCTGCTGTGCAGTCACACCTTCAGTGGCGCCTACCGATCCTTACGGATTGGGTTCCACGTCGGTAAACGTTTCAGCAGTCGATTGTGCTGGCAATAGTGCTTCCGATGTGATGCTGGTGACTGTTCAGGATACCACAGCACCTGTGCTGACAGTTCCGGTGAACGTCAGTATCGAAGCCAACGCAGTGCTGAGTACAGTGGCGATTGGAAGTGCGACAGCGACGGACATCTTCCCGGTTACTGTTACTTCCAATGCACCAGCTACCTATCCGCTGGGAATCACAGCGATAACGTGGACGGCAACCGATGCCAACGGCAACACGAGTACGGGTACGCAGAATGTAACCGTGGTCGATACCACGGCTCCGACAGTAACGGCTCAGTTGATTCCTCTGAACATCAGTGACGAGGATGAGGATGAAGATGCTAAGGGTCTGTTCAAGGTGGTCTTTACCGCTGCCGACATTGCTGATCCGAATCCGGCGCTGACGGCTGTTCTAAACGGCGCTACGGTCAGCAACGGTCAAATCGTCAAGCTGGAGCAGGACGAGGACGCCGGAAGTGAGTTCGACCACGGTCAGCTTGAGGTCAAGGGTATGAACTTCACCCTGACAGTTACGGCTACCGATGCTTCGGGCAATGTGGGTACGGCCTCAGCGGCCTACGCCTTCCCTGTTGGGCATGACGACAAGAAGAAGCAAGAGAGCAAGAAAGAAAAGTCCTCGAATGACAAGGATGGCAAAAATGATGACAAGGACGATAAGGATGACTGATCGCTGATTAGAAATCCTGACTAAACATACGGCCAGCGTTTTCTGAAAAGGAGCGTTGGCTTCCTTCAGCCAATCAATGACCAGACGTTCGAATAATGCAGTGAATCCGCTTCCCGGCTCAGCCCAAATGCAGATATTTGATGAACGCCATGCTCTGGGCATTGTGTACGTGGAATATCCGCAACAAGGATTGTCTTGAACTGGCAAGTATCCAAATGCCGCCACTCTCGCTGTCTCGTATCATAAGCTACACAGCTTTTTCCACATTGAGGGCAGCTTAGGCTTTTTTCTTTTGTGCGTTGGATATAGACACGAACTTCTTCGCTAGTCGTAGTCAATTCGACATCAACCACACGTCATGGTGATTCGATGCCAAATATTTGCTGATATAATTGTTTGTCTCTCATCGGCGAAGGATAGCTCATTGTTTTGCTTTACCCACACAGATTCGTGATGCGCCAAAAGTATATACTACTCATGGCTCAAGTTAAGGCTCATCCGGCAAACGTGTCCCTAAGGAGCCACTTGCAAAAGTCGTGAGCGGCGATTTGCTTCCCCACTCCGGCGTGATTTTGAGTTGGAATTTCGGCAAATGGAACCACCATTCACCTCATTCCAACTCAAAATCGCACTCGAAGTGGGATTGCAACTCATCCACC
>QIKV01000120.1 GCA_003233115.1 Oceanospirillales bacterium | reverse complement strand
GTGATGTCACAGGCCGCGAGCAGGCCCAATCCGCCGCCGTAGGCAGGCCCATTGATACGGGCAATGGTGGGTTTGCTCAGGTAATTCAATGTCCGCATCAGGCCAGCGAGTTGCAGCGCGTCGCGTTCATTCTCCTGTTCACTGGCATCAACAAGGCTGCGCATCCAGTGCATGTCAGCGCCGGCGGAAAAGCAGGAACCCGCACCCGTGATGACCAGCATGCTGATGTGTTGCTCTGAATCCGCAGCTTGCAGCGCTTCAGTCAGCTCTCTGATCATCACCGCATCGAATGCATTGTGCACCTGCGGCCGGTTCATGCACAGGGTCAGGACACCTTGCTCGCTGATCGTGCTTTGTAGGGTTTGCATGTTGTCAGATCCTGCGGGTTCAAAAGGTGGACGTTAAGTCGGGTCTTTAGCTGTACTACATCCTGAATATGCCGTGCTTGCCTTCCTTGATCGGTGCGTTCATGGCGGCTGAGAGCGCCAGACCCAGCACATGTCGTGTATCAATCGGGTCAATAACACCATCATCCCATAAGCGCGCGGTGGCGTGGTAGGGGTGCCCTTCGGCTTCATAGCTGTCGCGGATCGGCTGTTTGAAGTCCTGTTCTTCCTGCGCGGACCAGCTTTCACCGGCCGCTTCCATGGCGTCCCGGCGTATGGTTGCCAGTACCGATGCCGCCTGCTCTCCGCCCATCACGGAAATCCTGGCGTTGGGCCACATCCACAGCATGCGTGGTTGGTAGGCACGGCCACACATTGCGTAGTTGCCGGCACCGAAGGAGCCACCGATGATAACGGTGAATTTCGGTACGTGGCTGGTCGCTACGGCGTTCACCATTTTTGCACCATCCTTTGCAATTCCGGAATTTTCGTACACCTTTCCAACCATAAATCCAGTAATATTTTGTAGGAATATCAATGGAATATTACGTTTATTGCAAATCTGGATGAAATGTGTTCCCTTTAACGCGCTGTCCGAAAACAGGATGCCGTTGTTGGCCACCACGCCAACCGGATAACCATGGATACGGGCAAAGCCACACACCAGGGTCTTGCCATAGCGGGCTTTGAATTCATGAAGATCACTTCCGTCTATGAGGCGGGCTATGATCTCTTTGACCTTATAGGGATAGCGGGTATCGTGCGAAACAATGCCGTAAATTTCTTCCACCGGGTAAGCCGGGCTGACGGATTTGCGCATGTCCAGCGGGTTGCTTTTTGTACGGTTCAAATAAGCCATCGCATCGCGCGCCAACTGCAGGGCGTGCGCGTCATCCAGTGCATAGTGGTCTGTAACGCCCGATTTTGAACAATGCACATCCGCACCGCCGAGTGATTCAGCATCCACTATTTCGCCGGTGGCAGCCTTGACCAGTGGTGGACCGCCGAGGAAAATCGTGCCCTGGTTTTTGACGATGATGGATTCATCACTCATGGCGGGCACGTAGGCGCCGCCGGCGGTACATGAACCCATGACCACACCGATTTGCGGAATGTTGGAGGCCGAAAGGCGGGCCTGGTTATAAAAAATACGGCCGAAATGCTCCCGGTCCGGGAATACTTCGTCCTGCAAAGGCAGAAAGGCGCCACCCGAATCAACCAGGTAGATGCAGGGCAGGTGGTTTTCAAATGCAATTTCCTGCGCGCGCAGGTGTTTTTTTACCGTCATCGGAAGATAGCTGCCACCCTTGACGGTGGCATCGTTGGCGATGATGACGACTTCCTGACCACTGACGCGACCAACGCCGGTAATAAGGCCGGCACAGGGTGCCTTGTTGTCATACATGCCGTGTGCGGCCATCGGCGACAGTTCCAAAAAATCTGTACCGGGGTCAAGCAATTGTTTGATGCGTTCACGCGGTAATAATTTACCGCGTTGGGTGTGCTTGCTGCGGGCCTTCTCACCACCGCCCAGTTCGACCTGGTCGAGGTGCTTTTGCAGGTCAGAGATCAACTCGCGCATGTGTTCGTCATTGGCAGCAAAGTCCTTGCTGCCGGTATCTATCTGGGACTTGATAATAGCCATGACGTAATTATGGCAGCTCAATGGCGATGGCAGTAGCTTCACCGCCACCAATACATAGCGCCGCCACGCCTTTTTTAAGCCCGCGCTGCTGCAATGCATTGATTAGCGTCACCACGATACGCGCGCCGGAAGCACCGATGGGGTGGCCCAGCGCACAGGCACCGCCGTTGACATTCATTTTAGCGTGCTCAATATTGAGCTCCTGCATGACCACCATGGTTACGGTGGCAAAGGCTTCGTTCACCTCATACAGATCGACATCTTCAACTGTCCAACCGGCCTTGTCCAGTACTTGCCTGATGGCCCCGATAGGGGCTGTGGTAAACCATTCCGGATCCTGCGAGAAGGTGGCATGCGCAACGATGGTTGCCACCGGTGTCAGGCCCATGTCGGCGGCTTTTTGCGCGGACATCAAGACCGTGGCGGCGGCGCCGTCGGAAATCTTGGACGAAGATGCAGCGGTCACGGTGCCATCTTTTTTGAATGCGGGCCTGAGCTGCGGAATTTTATCGAGCTTGCATGAAGGCGGCTCCTGGTCCTCGCTGACCACGCTGTCGCCGCGCCTGGATTTGACCGTGACCGGGGTTATTTCATCTTTGAACTCACCGCCTATCGCCCGCAGGGCCCGTTCTACTGAAGCGATAGAGAAAGCATCCTGTTGTTCACGCGTGAAATTAAATTTTTCAGCACAGCGTTCGCCGTAGACCCCCATCATCAATTTGTCATCCGGATCCTGCAGGCCGTCGGTAAACATGTGGTCCAGCACTTCCCCGTGGCCCATGCGGTAACCACCGCGGGCTTTGGGCAGCAGGTAAGGTGCGAGGGTCATGTTTTCCATACCACCTGCCACGACGATCTCAGACGAACCAGCCAGTATCTGGTCATGGCCGATCTGCATGGTTTTCATGGCGGAGCCACAGGCCTTGTTGATCGTAACCGCCCCGGCAGAAGTCGGAATGCCTGCTTTGCGTGACGCCATGCGGGCAGGTGCCTGACCGACACCGGCGGGCAGAACACAACCCATTAAAACATCATCAACCGCGTCAGGTTGAACGCCTGCGTGCGCAAGTGCGCCGGCTATGGCCGCGGCACCAAGTTCATCTGCGGGCACGGTGGCAAACTGACCCTGGAAAGAGCCAATGGGGGTGCGTTTGGCACCGACGATAACGACTTTATTATGCATTTTTAAAAACTCCAATAAGATATTTACAACCCCACCAGTTCACGACCGATCAGCATTCTGCGGATCTCGTTGGTGCCGGCGCCGATTTCGTATAGCTTGGCATCACGCAATATGCGTCCTGCCGGGTATTCGTTGCTGTAGCCATTGCCACCCAATGACTGGATGGCTTCCAGGGCCACCCTGACGGCACTGGTTGAGGCCTGCAACAGGCAGGCGGCCGGATCGACACGCGACCGCAATCCTGCATCATAGTCTGCCGCGATGCGGTACACATAGGCACGGGAGGATTGCAGCGCGGTGTACATATCTGCCAGCTTGGCCTGCATGATGCCGAATGAGCCGATGGCCCGGTCGAATTGTTTGCGCTCTCGCATATAGGGTATCACCAGGTCAAGGCAGGCCTGCATCAAACCCAGCGGACCACCGGACAATACCAGGCGCTCGGTGTTAAGGCCGCCCATCAGCAGGCCAACACCCCGGTTGACCTCACCCAGCACGTTTGCCAGCGGAATGCGGCAGTTCTCAAACACCAGTTCACAGGTGTTGGAGCCACGCATGCCGAGTTTGTCGAGTTTCTGTGCCGTGCTGAATCCAGGCATGTCTTTTTCTATCAGAAACGCCGTCATGGTTGCCGAACCGGCATCCTTGCCGGCGGTGCGCATATAGACGATCAGTATATTGGCCTCGGGTCCGTTGGTAATCCACATCTTGGAACCATTGGCCAGCCAATGATCACCCTGCAGTGTCGCGCTGCATGCCATGGAGCCGACCACATCCGATCCGGCGCCGGTCTCTGACATTGCCAGTGCACCCACCAATTCACCGCTGCACAGCCCTGGCAGGTATTTCTGGCGTTGGGCGTCGGTACCGTTTTTGTTCAGGTTGTCCATACACAGGTTGCTGTCGGCGCCGTAGGACAGGCCCACGGAACCTGAAGCCCGGGAGATTTCCTCCATCGCGACCACGTGTGCAAGGTAGCCCACCTCAGAGCCGCCCAGCGAGGCAGGTATGCTCATGCCGAGCAGTCCGAGCGCACCCAGTTTCGGCCACAAATCCTGTGGGAAGGTGTTGCTGGCATCAATTTCTTCTGCCCGTGGTGCAATTTCCTGCGCGGCAAAGCGCCGCACCGTTTCACGCAACAGTTCGAGGTCTTCGTTCAATGGCATGTCTACGTTCATGGTAGTGTGTGCTCTTGGTGCTATATTGCGTTATTGCGCTCGCGCCCTGGGAAGCGGTGTGGTTTGCCCATATGTGGCAATTTGAGTTTGCCGATGACTTCAATTCGCTCTTCGGCCATTCGGTCAGCGGCCTTGTAGCTGGGGATGTTGTCCCGTTCAGCGATGGCGAATATCTTGCTGAGGTTGTAATAGATGGTGCGTGACATGCGCAATGCACGTTCCTTGTTCCAGCCCTCGAACTCGATGGACACGTTCATCAACCCACCCGCATTCACTGCATAATCCGGTGCGTACAGGATGCCGCGTGCGGCCAGCTCATCCCCGGATTCCTCGGTGGCTAACTGGTTGTTGGCGGCACCGGCAACCACTTTAAACTTGAAGCGTGGGATGGTCTCCTGATTGACGATGGCGCCCAGTGCACAGGGGCTGAATACATCGGCATCAATATCATAAATTTCGTCAAGACTGACAGCTTCCGCACCCAGTTCCACGGCCTCAGCCACCGCGTCTTCATTGAAGTCAGTAACAAACACCTTGGCACCGGCTTCAAGCAGCAATTTGATCAGGTTAATGCCGACATGGCCGGCCCCCTGCACAGCAAAGCTGTAGTTACCCACTTCCTGGTCGCCGAACTTCCATTGCAGAGCGGCTTTTATGCCCTGCAGGGTGCCGTACGCTGTGTAAGGGGAAGGGTCGCCGGAGCCACCATGCACCTGGTGCACGCCGACCACGTTGTTGGTTTCCTGGAACAGGAATTCCATGTCGTTGACATCAATACCGACATCTTCGGCAGTAATGTAACGCCCCTGCAGGCTGTCGATAAACCGCCCGAAAGCACGGAACAGAGCCTCTGACTTATCTTTCCTCGGATCGCCGATAATGACAGCTTTGCCGCCGCCGAGGTTCAGGCCGGATACGGCAGCCTTGTAGGTCATACCGCGTGACAGGCGTAAAACATCGTCCAGTGCTTCCTGCTCCGAGGCATACGGCCACATGCGCAGCCCCCCCAAAGCGGGGCCGAGCACCGTGTTGTGAATGGCGATGATGGCCTTGAGGCCCGCATCGGCGTTATTGCAGAATATGATTTGCTCGTGTTTTGTCGTTTCGATCGATTCGAAAATTCCCATTAGTGCCCTCAGGAAGCGATTCTCGCTTGGAAAAGGCCGTGCAGACCAGGCATGAAACAAAGATCTGCAAGACACGTAACCTGGCCAGACAGAGTATCTGGCGGACTGTCCGGCAAGCTGCCGAAATCAGCCCTTTATT
>QIKV01000122.1 GCA_003233115.1 Oceanospirillales bacterium | reverse complement strand
CCATGGTGACGACGCCACTGGCAGCAGCCACCAGCACGGATTCACCAAAGGTTAAATCAAGGCCGATATGTTTCAGGCCTTTGAGCAGGGTAACCAGTGCCAGAATAAAACCGACGGCAAAGATATAAAATGGAACATATCTGCGGGCATTCTTCAACGGGTCGTCCGTGCCCAGTATCAGTTTTTGCACACTCATGAATATGAAGAATGCGAGAAAACCGGCCACCAGGGGCGAAACCACCCAGGATGCTGCGATGGTGCCGATCTTGGACCAATGCACCGAATCAATGCCGATACCGACAGCGGCAAAACCCACGATGGCACCGACAATGGAGTGGGTCGTCGAGACCGGCCAGCCCCTGCTGGAGGCGATCAGCAACCAGACGGCCGCAGCGAGCAAGGCAGCCAGCATGCCGTATACCAGCAGTTCGGGATTGTCTGCCACCTGCGAAGCATCAATGATGCCTTTGCGGATGGTGGCGGTCACCTGTCCGCCGGCCAGGAAGGCGCCGGCAAACTCAAATACAGCCGCTACCAGGATGGCTTGTTTGATGGTCAGCGCTTTTGAACCCACCGAGGTTGCCATTGCATTGGCGACATCGTTGGCACCGATGCCCCATGCCATAAACAGGCCAAAAGCTGCCGCCAGCCCGAGATACCAGAACGAAAATTCCATTGTTTTTATTCCTCTATCTGGCCAACATCAATTGCAGGCGACTGCCCACACGTTGTGCCCGGTCGGCGATACCGCCGGTATTCTCAATAACCTTGTACAGGAACATGACATGCACCGGGTGCAGTTCATCTTCGAGCTTGAACAGTTCATGGCGCAGCACAACCTGCTGCTCGTCCGTATCCTGCTCGATCTCGTCCAGTTCGTGCAATAAACCACCGACGCGTTCGCGTTCGATCTTGCCAAAACCGGTTTCGACCAGTTCGTCCAGTTCGCAGATGGTGGTGTGCGCCTGGTTGCAGGCATCGATGCAGCGCTGCACCAGTGCCATGTACTTCGCTGACATGGACTCCGGGAACATCATGTTACGCCCGGTGATCAGGCCGGCAACGTCCCTCGCGCCACCGGCAACCAGATCCTGCATGGTCAGCACTTCAAGCACATCGCGCCGGTCCACCGGCATGAACAGGCTGCTTGGCAGGCGCAGGCGCAGTTCCTTTTTCAGTGCGTCGGCCTCTTTCTCCATGTCGATGATGTTCTGGTGGTGCTGGTTGCGGCTGTGCTCATCGCCGGCCAATACCGCAAGCGTAAAAGGCACCAGTTCAGAGACGCAACAAACAACCTTTTGCATATGTTCCTGCAAGGGTCTGACGGGTGATGACCCGAAGATGCCGCTGAGGTAATTGCCTGACATTATTTTCTCCCACAGCTACCAGGCTGGCCTGGCTGGATGATTGGCCTGTTGCGGCCGTAATTTTACATCAATAACAGGTTTTGATTGTAACAATATTGTCACATTTGGCGCTTAATATGCGTTCATGAACTCAGCCTCAAAAGCCGGGCCGGTGGCTATTGCCTCGCGGTCGGAAAGATTTCACCGCTGGCGGATGCGCAAAGACAAAATAGCCAGGCGTGTGATTGCGCTGGGTGGCCTGGTCGTGATCGCGGCTGTGTTGTTGATTCTGTTCTATCTATTGTACGTGGTTGTTCCCTTGTTTTTGCCAGCAAAAATGACGCAGGAGCGTCTCGGAGAGCAGTTGCAATGGCAAGGCGAGCGCACTGCCTTTCTTGCCCTGGAGGAACAGCAGCAGGTTGCCTTAAGAGTGGATTTTCAGGCAGTCGCAGAGTTCTTCAGGCTCGACGACCTGCGTATTCTGGAAACGGTAAAGCTTTCTGCGGACAGCCAGAAAGTGGCCGTCATAGCCGCTGACCAGGGCAATGATGGGTTGGTTGCCGTGGCATTTGAGAACGGCAAGGTCAAATTATTCCGGCACAGCTACAAAACTGATTTTTCCCAGGGCGTCAAGCAACGCCGGATCATTCCATCCCTTGATTTTCCTTACGGTAATGATTTTCGTGAAATGATGCCGGGCGGTGGAATTACCGGGCTGGCCCTGTCTGACAGTGACTCCGAACTGGTGCTGGCAGCGGCCGCCAGCGATGGCCGGGTCAGGATTAACTGGAATGAAAAACAGGAAAATTTTCTGAGCGGTGAAGTCAGCCTGCAGCGCACGGTTAAAACACTGGATGTGGATTTCAGAATTACCGCCATCACACTCAGTGAAAACCACCGCTGGTTATACCTTGGCGATGACACGGGAGCAGTGCATTTCATAAAAATTGACGGGATGCGTGAAGTTGAAGCAGTGCAGGTGTCCGATGCGGCCATCAGCAGTATGACCATGTTGTTGGGCGGGATATCCGTGCTTGCGGGTGATGCCAACGGGAGGATTACACAGTTATTTCCGGTCAGGGATGACAATAACCAGTATAACCTGAGAATTATCCGCAAATTCAAGGCATTGCAATCGGCCATCACGCAGATTATTGCCGAGCAGCGTCGCAAGGGATTTCTTGCCGTTGATGCCAGTGGTGACCTGGCCATTTATCACAGTACGGCCGGGCGCATGGTATTGCAGCAGAAGTTGTCGGATGGCGTGCCGGCGGCGCTGGCGCTGGCGCCACGCTCATCCGGCCTGTTGCTGTTGAATTCAGATGGCAGCGTGGATCTTGAGAGCATTGACAATGAGCACCCGGAAGTATCCTTCGCCTCATTGTGGTCGAAGGTCTGGTATGAGAATTACACCGAGCCTGAGTATGTCTGGCAATCATCGGCGGCCAGCAATGAATTCGAACCCAAATTCAGCCTGACCCCGCTCGCTTTTGGCACGCTCAAGGCAGCGCTTTATGCCATGTTGTTTGCCTTGCCGCTGGCCCTGATGGGCGCGGCATTTACCGCTTATTTTATGTCGCCGGCTCTGCGCAGGATGGTCAAGCCGACGATTGAGATCATGGCAGCCCTGCCAACCGTTATTCTGGGTTTCCTGGCCGGCTTGTGGTTTGCGCCTTTTCTGGAAGAGAACCTGGCCGGGGTGTTGGCTTTATTGTTGGTTTTACCTGTCGGTCTTTTGATTTTTGCCTGGTTTTGGACCAATGCGCAATGGCGTGTGAAGGAGTTTGTCCCACCAGGCTGGGAACCGGTGCTGTTATTGCCGGTGCTGGTCATCCTGGGCTACTTTTCAATGCAGGTTGTCGGGCCGCTGCAAGACCTTTTTTTCCAGGGCGACCTGCGCACCTGGCTGAGCCGTGAAGCCGGTATCTCCTATGACCAGCGCAATGCCATGGTCGTTGGTATCGCAATGGGGTTTGCTGTCATCCCGACTATATTTTCCATCGCTGAAGATGCCATTTACGGTGTGCCCAAGTCCCTGTCAGATGGCTCCCTGGCATTGGGGGCAACCCCGTGGCAGACATTAGTCCGGGTGATTTTGCCAACTGCCAGCCCCGGTATGTTTTCTGCGGTCATGATCGGGCTCGGCCGGGCGGTGGGTGAGACCATGATCGTATTGATGGCCACCGGTAACACACCGATCATGGATTGGAACCTGTTCGAGGGAATGCGCACGCTGGCGGCGAATATTGCGGTGGAAATGCCGGAGGCTGCCATGCACAGCTCGCATTATCGCATCCTGTTTCTGGCGGCGCTGGTGCTGTTTCTGTTCACTTTCATTGTCAACACGGGTGCCGAGTTAATACGCCAGCACCTGCGTGAAAAGTACAGTTCGCTGTGAGGGTCATCATGAGGGCAGCACCATGACGTCAGCCAGAAAATGGATAGCAGGCGGCACGCCGTGGGTGTGGTTGAATGCTGCGGCCGTGAGCGCCAGTATTCTACTGGTGGTCGGGTTGCTGCTGTTGATAGGTGTCAGGGGTTTGAGTCACTTCTGGCCGTTGCCGGTGCAGAAATTTGTCTATCAGCAACAAGACGGTACGCAGGTTGTGCTTGCCGGTCAGGTTCGCGAGACAGAGAAAATCACGGCTGTGCGCCTGCGTGAATCCGGGGTGGAAGTGGCACAGGGCAGTGAGCATGTGCGGCGCTACCTGTTAAAAACCGGCAACCGCGATGTTTACGGCAGGGATTTCCGCTGGCTGCTGAAGCCATCCATCATTTCCGTTAGCAAGCCCCGCAGCATGGTTATTTTTGAGCGTGAGGAATGGGGTGTCTTCATTGGCGTTTTGACCGGTGTGAGGGAGGCAGGGGAACTGCTAGACAAGGCGGATACCTGGGCAGAATTTCAACGCGGCCTGACCCGGGCCAATAGACTCAGGGATAGAATAAATGACCTTGAGAAAGGCAGTATCGGCAGCGTTAACTACCGTCTTGAACGTCTTCGCTTAAAACAACGGGGCCTTGAGTTGAAGGGCAGGGACAGTCCTGCAGCCCTGGCGGAAATCGCCGGTGCACGGGCAGCCCTGCAACAGGAATATGTTCGGCTGGAAGATCAGCTTGGCGAGTTAAACAGCAAGCTGCGGCGTGATGCCATCGTCGTTAACACGATAGACGGTCAGGAACTTGAGCTGCCGATGGCTTCGATTGTTGGCGCATATCGCCCCAATCAAATGGGCCTGGCCGGTAAAATCGCATATTTTTTTCAGAGTGCCTGGAATTTTGTCGCCGATGACCCGCGTGAGGCCAACACGGAAGGCTGGGTCTTTCCTGCCATATTCGGAACAGTGCTGATGGTGTTGCTGATGAGTGTTTTTGTCACGCCGTTGGGTGTGGTCGCTGCGGTTTACCTGAAGGAGTATGCACACCAGGGCCTGTTTACCCGCTTTATCCGCATCGCGGTCAACAATTTGGCCGGCGTGCCGTCAATTGTTTATGGTGTATTCGGGCTGGGCTTTTTTGTCTATACACTCGGCGGCAGTATTGACCGGCTGTTTTTTCCGGAAGCATTGCCTGCGCCCACCTTTGGCACCGGCGGCCTGTTCTGGGCCTCGTTGACGATGGCGTTGCTGACCCTGCCAGTGGTTATTGTTTCAACCGAAGAGGGTTTGTCACGCATCCCGCGCAGTATCCGTGAAGGCAGTCTTGCACTGGGTGCCACCCAGTGGGAAACGCTGTGGCGAACCGTCCTGCCGATGGCCTCTCCCGGTATAATGACAGGCCTGATCCTCGCAGTGGCGAGGGCTGCCGGTGAGGTGGCGCCACTGATGCTGGTCGGTGTGGTCAAACTTGCCCCCGCTTTACCATTGGACGGCAATGCGCCGTTCCTGCACCTGGAGCGAAAATTCATGCACCTGGGTTTTCATATTTATGATGTTGGCTTTCAGAGCCCGAATGTAGAGGCGGCGAGACCGCTGGTGTACGCGACCGCACTGTTGCTGGTCATCGTCATCGTGTTGCTCAACCTGGTGGCCATCCAGGTGCGCAATCGTCTGAGCGAAAGATATCGTGGGCTGGAATCATGACAATTCAAACAAATCATGCAGGAACCGAGATGGCAATGGACGGCCACCCGCTGGCCGTTTCTGTCAACAAGCTGAATCTGCATTACGGTGAGGTCCAGGCCCTGCACGACATCAGTCTGGTGATTCCGAAACACCAGGTCACCGCGTTCATCGGTCCCAGTGGCTGTGGTAAATCCACGTTGTTGCGGTGTTTTAACCGCCTCAACGACCTGATTGACATTTGCCGGGTTGATGGCGAGATATTGCTCAATGGCCGGGATATTTATGCCGAGGATGTGGATGTGCCAGAATTACGCAGGGAAGTCGGTATTGTTTTTCAGAAACCCAATCCCTTTCCCAAG
>QIKV01000036.1 GCA_003233115.1 Oceanospirillales bacterium | reverse complement strand
CCGGATGCCAGCGTGCACGAAGTAATAGCTGCCGCAGCGCCATGAAGCCAGGCCGTTGAGTAAAAAATCCCGGTGTGCCTCCGGCAGTGCCTCATCCAGTCGTTGGGCCAGTTCCCTGATTTCCTCGCGGTCCGGAATATACGCCAGTACAATGCCATAGCTGTTGAGTGCCTCTCTGCCGCCAAACGACAGCCAGGCGGCAGCGGCTTCCGGAAATTCGATAAAACTCAGCATGACCTGCTCGTGGTTGCCCTGCAGGTAGACCGCCTCAAAATCGGCCAGCGGTCCATCCAGCAGCAGGTCAATCACCTGGCGTGACTGCTCGCCGCGGTCGATGTAATCGCCCAGGTAAACGATGGTTTTTGTGCCGTCGAAGGCAGCGGCATCGGCGCGGATTTTTTCATGCAGTTGTTGCAGCAGGTCCGCGCGCCCGTGGATATCACCAATGCAATACACACGCTGCCCGTCAGGGATGTGAGGCTGGGTGCCCTCATCGGCCGGTTTCAGAAGTTTGTTAATAAAGCTCGTAATCATCTTGAGCGCATTGTGCCGGAAAAAACCAACAATTATCCTCCCACCCGCAACCTGTCTGCCGGAAGGAGCAGCTATGCTGCTCCCTCCTATATGTACTACGACTGGTAGTACTGGCCGTAGCGGCCGTAGTGGTAATAATACCCGGAGTCACCGTAGCCAAACCGGCCATAACGCTTCAGGTCCACCTGCTGCAAGACAATACCGGCGATATCGGCGCCACCGCTGCGCAGCAGGTCTATGCCGGCGCGCGCCACCTTGCGCGGGGTTTTATCCCAGCGCACCACGTACAGGGTCTTGTCGGTAACACTGCCGACGACGCGTGCATCGGCCACCGCCATGACCGGCGGGGTATCAAACAGTATGTAG
The DNA here is from genome assembly GCA_003233115.1 of Oceanospirillales bacterium. Classification (GTDB taxonomy): domain Bacteria; phylum Pseudomonadota; class Gammaproteobacteria; order Xanthomonadales; family SZUA-36; genus SZUA-36. Next base: position 5,013 of record QIKV01000036.1, on the reverse strand, counting down.
TCATAGCGCTGTTTCAGCGCTGCCACGATCGCGCGCATGCGTTTGGACGAGAAGATATCGGTCGCATTCGCATACCGGGCGTCACCGGTGCGCATGAAGTCGATGCCGGTTTCCTCGTGCCGCACGATAAACTCATCCGGCACATCGGTGTCCGCCAATACAAAATCGGTCATCCCCGGTCCTTCAGCGACAAAACCCAGGCGTTTCCCGATGCTCGATCGGCGCAGGTCGGCATCGACCACCAGCACCTTTTTGCCTTCTTTGACCATCACCACGGCCAGGCTCAACACCAGTGAGGATTTGCCCTCCTCGGGCACCGAAGACGTGATCTGTATGGCCTTGATCAGGGCATCAGGATCGGACAGCCGGAGGGAAATTTTCAGCGAGTTAATCGCCTCCACGTAACCGGAGTTCGGCTTCTGCAACAGGTATTCATGTGGCACCGTTTTGGCCGGCAACTTGGGAATCATGCCGATGGCGTGGATACCCAGCACCTGCAGGATCTGTTCCGGGCTGTACAGGCCGGGGTTCATAAAGTGCAGTGCAAACACCAGGCCGCAGGCGGCCAGGAAGCCGAGGATGAGTATGATGGTAAACGAGCGTTCCTTGTTCGGGTAAGAAGCCGCCATGGGCACTTCCGCTGCCGATATCACGCGTGCATCCGAGCTTGCAATGCCCTTGGTCGAGGAGGTCTCCTTGAAGCGGTTCAAAAAGGTCTCGTACAGCACCCGGTTGGCGGTGGCCTCGCGCTCCAGTGCGCGTAACTGCACCGCTTCGCGGTTTTGCGTACTGCTTTGCTGCTCCGCCTCGCGCAGGCTGGTCTCGAGGCTGTGCTCGCGCGTGCGGGCCACTTCGACCTCGTTTTCGAGCCCCTGGGTGATCTTGCCGATCTCGCTGGCAATACGCTGGCGGATGTCCTGGATCTCGGCATGGACCTGCAACATGCGCGGGTGCTTGGGGCCGTACTCGATCGAAAGCTCGGATAAGCGCCGCGTGACCTGGGCTTCCTGGTTGCGCAACTGCTGGATCAGCGGGGAAGAAAGCACCTCGTTGGAGGTTTCGATGCCCTGCCCGTTGGGGCCTGTGAGCCGTTTAATCTGCAACAGGCGGGCTTCTGCAGCGGCGCGTTCGGCGCGCGAGACAATCAACTGGCTGTTAATCTCGGATAATTGCTCAGCCATGATACCGCCGCCGGCACCCTTGGTCAGGCCATGGTCCTCGCGATAGATCTCCACCGCCCGCTCGGATTCAGCCACCTGGGTTTTCATCCCGGACAACCGCTCTGTCAGCCAGTCGGTGGCTTTTTCGGTGGCGTCAAACTTGGCCTGTAACTGGTCGAGGATGTAAGCCTCCGGGATTTGGTTGGCGATGCGCGCTGCCAGCACCGGGCTCAGGGAGTTGAATTCGATGGTAATGACATTGGACCACTCAACCGCGTCAACGCTCAGCTTGGACAGGAAGATATCTGTCGCCCGGACCAGGGTGCGGTCGGCGACCTCTTCAACACCCGGCGCGATGGTTTTTACCTTACCGCTGATGGCTTCCCTGACGGCCCTGGTCCAGCTTTCCGGAATCCAGGTTTTCGGGTTCAGGTACTTGAGGAAATCGAAAAAGCTTTTCTCGGGCACGTGCAATGAGGGGTTGAACTCCTCGTAATTGAGCAACTGCAACTTGCCAATGACTTTGGCCGCCAGGCCGCGCGAGCGCAGCACCTCTACTTCGCCAGTGGCCTGGTTATTGTAGCCATACGATCGGTTACGGCTCAACACCTGCTCGATATCCACCACCTGGGCTTCCGGTATATTGATCAGCAAGGTCGAACTGGCGGTATAGATTGACTTCAACTGGTTGATATTGATAAAGCCGATAACGGCTACGAACAGTGTGATAGCAATAATCAGGCGGCGCCGGAACCACAGCAACTGCAGGTAATCGAGCAATGGGAAGGGGTCTTCTGACTGGAAATGTTCTGCCTGGAAGTACTCCTGTGGGTAATCAGGCGGTGGCGGCATGCCCCCTCTTTGTCCTTGTTGCCCCCCGTATTGGCCCCGTCCCTGCCCCTGCCCCTGTTGCTGATCCTGCTGCTGTTGCTGTTCCTGTTGCATGAGCGGTGTTAAAACAAGCGCTCGGCTACGCGGATGATATCGCCCGGGCGGACCTTTTCGTTCACATCCAGCTTGATTTCGTCACGTTGTGGGTCACTGCCGCGCACCACGTAGACGCGGTCTTTCTTGGCCCGGTAGGTAAAGCCCCCGGCGATGGCCACCGCGGTCAGGTAGGTCATGCCATCCACGTAGGCATACGAATTGGGGCTTTTGACTTCGCCGATAATGTAAAACGGGCGAAAATTCTGTACCCGCACCGAAACCCGGGGGTTGACCAGGTAGTCCGGCTTCAGCTTGCTGACCAGCAGGGCTTCCAGTTCGGTCGGCGTCAGGCCTGCGGCACTGATCTTGCCGATCAGGTGCATGCTGAACCGGCCATTGCCATCGAGCGTGTATTCACCGGTCAGGTCTTGCTGGTTGAAGACATCGATCTGTAGCTTGTCGCCCGCACCCAGGCGGTAGGAAAGATCTTTAGTGCCGGCATCAGTGGTGCCGGGGTCAGCCACACTGGCCGGCCCACTCTGAACCTGGGCCTGGGCCTGAGCCATGACCAATGAAGAGATCAGCAGCGTACAAATGACCAGCAACAGTTGCAGGCACAACTGGCGTGCGTTTGCGCGGGTGGTTGGCAATGGCTGTGACTTCATGAATTTCCTGGCATCATGGCAAGGTGCTCGCCCCGGTCATTATAGTGTCATAAAAAAAGATGACCAGCCCTGATGGGCTGTGGCCACCTTTCAAAATATAAAACAGGTTTTACAGGGCCTGCAACTGCGGCTTATAGCTCCGCCCCGAGGGTTATAAACCAGCGGTTGGTTCCATAGTCAAAGCGGGATACATTGGCATTCTGCTTCTCATAGATATAGCCGCCGGTGATATACATGTTCCGGTTAAACAGATAGCTCACGCCGGCGCCGGCGCGGGTCACTTTCGTGCGGGTTAAAGCGTCCGGATCAGTGCCGTTGTAGCCATAGTCGTTATTGGTATAGGAGGCGCGGGCATTGACCAGCCAGTTACGCCGTATTTCATGTTGTACCCGGACGGAATACAGTGAACTGTAATAGCCGGAAGAATTTAGCTGGGTGGTTTCCTGCGGTGCATTTCTGAAGATCAGGTTCACATTGGTCAGCTTGGTGGGTGTCCAGTCAAGCTTGGCGCCGATGCCGAAACCATTAATCTTTTTGAACCTCGGATCATCGTATTTCTGCTCGATATACTCCACGTATAAATCACCCTGTATGATGCCGTTCTCATCCCAGGACACACCACCGCGCAACCGGTAGCCATCCGATGAACGTTCGAATCCGGCATTGTCGAATTTCTGGTCGTAGTTGACATTATTACCTTCAGCGCTGAAGAAAACATTGCGCCGTACAGTGGATAATGCGTAATCAACTCTCAATAGCAAGGCGTCACGCTGACGGTTGCGGTACTGGTTATCCAGAATGCTGCCGTCGATACGTACGTTGTTGTCATAGTTAGTATCGGTAACGTGGTAGTTCAGGGCTGCGGTCAGGCGGTTGAAATTATGGTGGTAGCCGACATCAAAGCCGCTGAAAGAGAACTTATTCGGTCTTATGCCACGCCTGCCGTCAGGTGAGGTGCGGGCTTCATGCAGTTGCATGTAGGAGGCCTTGTAGTTGAAATCGCTGCCGCGCTTGACATCGAAACGACCGTTGATACTGGCCACCCAGTCCTCGTAATCCTCGTTGCCAAAATTATTGTATTTGGCAATATCAGCATAGAAGTTGAAGTTCAACTCATGGCGACTCCAGTCGCTGTTCAGGTTAAACCAGGGCCGGATATGGAAAATATCATCGCTGACTTTAACGCGGTCGAGATAGAAAATATTATTGTTGTTCTCGTAGGCCAGTTCGGCCCCGGGGCGCAGCATAAAACTGCCCAGACGCACACCCGGCGCCTGGTAAATAACCGGCTTGCGGTCGATGGTTCTCTGCAGCAAACCCGGATCGTAATATTGCTGTGCTACCACGATGCCCGGTAATAAAAAGATAAAAAGAGCCAGAAACCTGATGAAGCGGTTATTCATGATTGACTGCCTTTTTCTTGTTTCTTTGCGTTTGATCGGGTTGGCGTTTGATCGGGTTAATCGCGTCTTAATTCCGGCTGGGTAACTTTTCAATCTCGTTCAGCTCAAGACTGATGTGGCGGTCTGAGTCAAAACCCTGCGGGGCATGATCGCGTTCTGGATTACCAAAGTGAACAGCAGCCAGTACGGCGACAGTATTTACACCCAGCACGGCATTGACGGCAGCAACGATCGCCTTGGTATCATCCGGCGACAGTATCGTCAGCGCATCGGCAACATCGGCAGCGAACAGTGGTGCAGCAGCGGCCATGGCAGCGGCAATATCTGCCAACGACCCTGAGCCATTGGCCAGATCATGGCTTAGCCCGATACCATCCTGACCTATCAGGCTGGCAGCCAGCGCCAGGTCTTCAGCAGACGAGTTGACATCTACAGTCAGTGTCTGTGTACTTAAGCCTTCATCTACATAGGTGAGCGTGACCTGATCGGCCAGCGCAGTGGACATGCCTGCGAGCAAAAAAAGCAACGCGGCAATAAATCTAACCCCAGTGTTCAAGGTAAACATGCGACAACAACCCCCGAATTATGTTTAACAAGGCCATACAGGCTGGCCCTCAGTATAAAGGATAGCGTACTGGATTAATACTATAACAACTAAAACAATGCTTTAAGCTTAAACTATCAGTCCAGGCCTGAGTCGTTGCTCGCATCCATGCACACCTTTGGGGCACACCTTTTGGACACACCTTTGGGGACGTCCACCCCTGGCAACACTCTGATTCAAAATTGCCGGGATGACATTACCGGGATGATATTACTGTTGACATTGGAAATCGCCGTTGTTGGCACCCTGGTTGT
>QIKV01000079.1 GCA_003233115.1 Oceanospirillales bacterium | reverse complement strand
GGCAACCTGAATGAACTGATCATGTGTTTTGACATGCTCAATAACCTGCCCGAGATCAATGCCATCAACAACGGCATGCGCAAAAAGAGCGGCATGATGGTCATGCAGGCAGAAAAACAGGGGCATTCAGAAGACGTCTGCACCTATGTGAAAGCAGATATCGGGTCAATGTCAAAAGGCAATATTGCGCCGAACGGCAAGCCCATGCCGCCACCCGATTTGTTGCTATTGTCATACACCGGCTGTTTCACCTTTATGAAGTGGTTCGAGTTATTGCGCCATGAATATGGCTGTGAAACCGCGATGCTGCACGTCCCCTATGAGGGTGACGGTATCATCACGCAAAACATGCGCGATTACGTGGTCAAACAGCTCAAGGAAATCGTGATACCCGCGCTGGAAAGAGTCAGCGGCGTCAAGTTCGATATTGACCGGCTGCGCGAAAACCTGCGCAATTCTGCCCGGGCTGAAGATGATTTTGTGTGGGTGCTCGAAAGTGCCAAGCTCAAGCCATCCCCGATCGATGCCTATTTCGGCGGCGTATATTACATCGGCCCCATTTTTACGGCCTTCCGTGGCACCGAAAAAGCCGTCAACTATTACCAGCTACTGCGTAAGGAAATTGAGCAGCGCATTGCCGCGGGCAAAGGCCCGATCACTCCTGAAGGCGACCTGCAGGACGAGCGCTACCGGTTGGTGGTCGAGGGTCCGCCCAACTGGACCAATTTCCGTGAATTCTGGAAGATGTTCTATGAAGATGGTGCGGTGGTTGTTGCCAGCACCTACACCAAGGTCGGCGGGGTCTATGACCTCGGTTTCCGCCATGATCCGGACAACCCAATCGAAACCCTCGCCGATTACTGCCTGGGCTGTTACACCAACCGCAACCTGTCGCAGCGTGTCGATATGCTGGAGAAATACGTCAACGAATACCAGGCCGATGGCTTGCTGATCAACTCCATCAAGAGTTGTAACAGCTTCTCCGCCGGCCAGTTGCTGATGATGCAGGAAGTGGAGAAGCGTACCGGCAAACCGGGTGCTTTCATCGAAACCGACCTGGTTGATCCGCGCTATTTCTCGGCTGCCAACGTCAAGAACCGGCTGGAGAGTTACTTCCAGATGATCGAGCAACGGCGCCAGGGTGTCCGCTCTGCGGCATGAACCCCAGCAACTAGAGGAACGCATGATGAAATGCTTTATCGGAATTGACCTCGGATCGACCACCACCAAGGCGGTCATGATGGATTCGAACGGCGAAATACTGGGGCGCGGCATTACCAACTCACGCTCGAACTATGACACGGCGAGCAAGGTTTCAAAACTGGAAGCAGTGGTTAGCACCCGCCTGGAGCTTTGCCATCGGGCGCTGAGCAAGGTGCCCGAAATGAAGGACATGGTCGAAGATTTGCTGGCAGCACTGGAGCGTAACTTTCGCCTCGAGCTTTTTCTCAACATGCTTGAGGATCTGAAGCAAACCTGTCTCCACAATGCTGCTGATCTGCGCCACGCAGATATTGGCAAGGAACTCGCACAAGCACTGCACGACGTTTTCGACCGGATGGAGGTCCAACTGTCTAAATTGTTTGCACCGGGTGCTGAGAGAAAATCTGATTTTTTCCGTGATCTGGCTGGCTCGGTTTACATGCACCAGGCGGAGGAAGTCGCGGAACAAGTCGGGCTACCATTTGACGTACTCATCAATATCTATGACAAGTCCATTATTGATACGGAAAACCGGCCGCCTTCCGAGGATCTGGAAGCGACCTTTTTACGTGCACTGGATCGTGTGATGGACGAGCATGATGATCTGCCAGTCGAGCCGCAGACCATCCATGAGCTGGTCAAAGACTCGCTGGAAATTGAACTGGAAGAAACCTACGTCGTCGGCACCGGCTACGGTCGCGTCCGCCTGCCTTTCCCAAAGGAGCATATTCGCTCGGAGATTCTTTGCCACGGGCTGGGTGCTCATTTGATGTACCCCAACACCCGCACCGTACTGGATATCGGCGGCCAGGATACCAAGGGTATCCAGGTGGATGAGAAAGGTATCGTGGTGAATTTTCAGATGAATGACCGCTGCGCGGCCGGTTGTGGCCGCTACCTTGGCTACATTGCCGATGAAATGAACATCGGACTGCATGAACTGGGTCCCATCGCCATGCAAGCCACCAAGACCGTGCGCATCAACTCAACCTGTACAGTATTTGCCGGCGCAGAATTACGTGACCGGCTGGCCATGGGCGAAAAGCGGGCAGATATTCTGGCCGGCCTGCACCGGGCCATTGTGTTGCGGGCCATTTCCATCATTTCCCGATCAGGTGGTGTGACCTCCGAGTTCACCTTTACCGGCGGCGTGGCCAAGAATGAGGCTGCGGTGAAGGAGCTGAAAAAGCTGATCAAGGAAAACTATGGCGATGTGACCATCAACATCGACCCCGAATCAATTTATACAGGTGCACTGGGCGCGGCCGAATTTGCGCGCCGTGCCGTAGAAGTTTAAATAAGAGGCTTGAAATGACAATCACAGCAGGCATGGATCTGGGTACGGGAACGATTAAAACCGTTCTGTTCAACGTTGAAAGCAACAATACAGGAGCGGGCAATATCGAATGGCTGGCAAGGCGTGCAGACCGGATACGTCAGCGCGACCCATTTGAGCTGGCCGAAAAAGGCTATGACGCCGTATTGAAAGAGGCCGGCCTGACACGTGACGAGGTTCAATATGTCGCCACCACCGGGGACGGCGAGACCATCCCGTTCCGCACTGGTCATTTCTACTCAATGACCACCCACGCCCGGGGCGCTATTTACCTCGAGCCGGAAGCCCGTGCGGTACTGGACATCGGTGCGTTGCACGGTCGTGCGGTCAAAATGGATGAACACGGCAAAGTGCTCGGCTACCGGATGACCAGCCAGTGCGCGTCAGGCTCGGGACAGTTCCTGGAGAACATCTCGCGTTACCTTGGAATTGCACAGGACGAGATCGGATCCCTGTCAAAGCAGGCCGACGATCCTGAAGTGGTTTCCAGTATCTGTGCGGTACTGGCAGAGACGGACGTCATCAACATGGTTTCGCGCGGCATTTCTGCATCCAACATTCTCAAGGGCATACATCTGTCCATGGCCGGGCGGTTGGCAAAGTTACTGCGGGTCATTAAAGTTAAAGAAGGCATAACACTGGCAACCGGCGGCCTGGCGCTTGATGACGGTCTGATGGCTGCGCTGAATGAATCACTGGTCAAACAAAAGATCAATGTTGAAGCCCGCAGCCACCCTGATTCGATCTATGCCGGTGCCATCGGTGCCGCGCTTTGGGGTGCGTTCAGGTATGAAAAACTCCAACAACTGGGAGTCCTGGCAAAAGCTTCCTAAAGAACGACAGGAGATGGAAAAATGGCATTACTAATCAAAGTTAACTGTGACCTGTGCGACGCATGCATTCTGGAATGTCCCAACGAGGCCATTGAAGAAGGTGACCCCTACGTCATCGACGCATTGCGCTGCACCGAATGTGTGGGCGAACACGAGGAACCACAGTGCCAACTGGTCTGCCCGGTTGACGACTGCATCGTACTCAACCCGGACTTCCAGGAAAGCAAGGAAGAACTGCAAATGAAATACGAGATGCTGCATGGCTGAGATCAGGATGATCGGGGTTGAATCCCTCGACAAGGTTGTTGCACTGGACAGTGCCACCAATGGCAGTCGCAGGCGGGATTTCTTCGTTAAGCGGTTCGAAGCGCAGGATAAACATCCGCAGGCGTTTATCTCCGTGGGTGCCATCGCAGACACTGGGATGGTTGGTTTTATCTGCTGCCATATGCTGAAGGGTGAATTTGGCAGTGATGAGTTGATCGCAGTGCTGGACGCGATGTCGGTGGAGCCTGCAAGCCAGGGACACGGGGTCGGACAAGAACTTATAGCGGACCTCATCGCGGAAATTCGCAACCGTGGTGGCAGTGAGTTGCGGACCCAGGCGGGCTGGGACCAGCCCGAAGTACTCGACTTTTTCGCTGCTACCGGGTTCACAATGGCACCCCGCTTGATCCTCGAGCGCACCACACCCGACTACAGCGACCCCAGCCGCAACGAATTCGATGACTTGTCGCGCGATGAAGTCTTAGTACGTTCACTGGCCCTCGAGGACCTCAACCAGGTCGTGCGCATTGACCGGAAAATCACCGGCCATGACCGGCGAGACTTTTTCCAGCGTAAATTCCAGGAAGTATTATACGAATCAGGTGTCAGGCTATCCCTGATCGCTGAAATTGACGGCATGGTGGTCGGCTTTATGATGGCACGCGTCGATTTCGGGGAATTCGGCCGCACCGCTTCCGAAGCCGTGATAGACACCCTCGGTGTCGCCAAGGCATTCCGCTCACAGCGTGTGGGGCACGCCCTGCTCGCCCAGTTGCTGGGCAACCTGGCCACGCTGCAGGTGGAATCAGTCAGATCCGAAGTGACATGGAGTAACTTTAGCTTGCTGGGATTCCTCGAAAGTTGTGGGTTTAAACCCTCACAGCGACTGGCCCTGTCTTGTGACCTGCGCGATAATGGGTAATGGCATTTACAAGTCTGACAGACTCGTGCCGTTTCTGGACTGGCGACGCTTGTTTGGATTGTCAGCACTCATCGTCATGCATTAGCTGCCGCTTCATATAAATATTACAACGTAGGAAGACGATCATGGCAACATCAATTGGAATCTTTTTACTGCTCATCGTTGCCGTTGATGGCTGGTCGGATAGCGATACGACTTCTGCTGACGTGCTGCCAGGGCCGACAACGGATCTTGTAGCCGGGGGAAATAGTTACTACGTATGCGGCACCTGTCACGGTGCCAAAGGCCAGGGTAACGCTTTCGTCAATGCCCCCAAACTGGTTGGACTATCGGCCTGGTACCTTGAGCGGCAACTGAAGAATTTCCGCCAGGGCCTGCGGGGCACCGATGCTGATGATACGCCCGGAATTCAAATGGCATCAATGGCATTGATGCTGGCTGATGACGCCGCAATCAACAATGTGGTGGCTTACCTCATTTCACTTCCCGAAACAGATTCAACCCCAACCGTCAGTGGTGACCCAGGCAGAGGCAAGGATATATTTAGTACCTGCAAATCCTGTCACGGTCCGAACGGGGAAGGCACAAAGGCACTGAAAGCACCCCGTTTAAGTGGCGCCGATGATTGGTACCTTGTGCGACAACTGAATAATTACAAGCGGGGAATCCGTGGCTCACACCCGCAGGATTTATATGGCAAGCAAATGGCCCTGCAGGCGGGCGTGTTGCGCGATGAACAGGACATCAAGGATGTTGTGGCCTACATCAATACGCTGCAACAGTAAAAATTTGGCAGGTATCAATCTGAATATTAAGATTATGCGTATAAACCCTCACAACGACTGGCCCTGTCTCGTGACCTGCGCGATAATGGGTAATGGCATTCACAAGTCTGTTAAAAATTCGCTTTGATGACGTCGATGGTGCGGGAATTGTTTATTACCCGCAATTTTTTCACCTGTGCCACAAGGCATTTGAAGATTTTTTTGATGATGCGGCCAGTGTCTCCTATCCCCAATTGATCAACGACCAGCGGCGTGGTTTCCCGACGGTTGCCATCCAGTCTGATTTTTCAGCACCCTTGCGTTATGGCGACATCGCACTGGTCAAACTATCCATCGGGAAGATCGGACGCACCTCCGCGATCTTTCATTACGAGATCCGCCGCAAGCGGGATTCAAAACTCTGCTTTTCGGCGCAGATCACCAAGGTTTTCATGAACCTGGATAACAATAAAGTGCTACCAGTGCCAGATGATATGCGCTCACTTTTAGAGAATATTCTGTGAAGGAGTTACCCAATGAAATTCAAGCCATGCACCGGTAAATGTACCACTGAAGGCACCCATTGCGAAGGTTGTGGCCGTACTCACGAAGAAGTAGCGGCGATGCGAAGATTTGGTGGCGCTCGCCGAAAAGATGGACTACGAAAACCTTGAGGATTTTGCCAACGCGGTGGCCGGCAGCATCAAGTACAAGATGGGTGTGGGGCATTAACCCTATTTTGCTGGTCATGATCACTATGATAGTTGCTGCCAACGGCATTTCATCGTAAGTGCGGCCGTTACGTTAAGTTCACAAATACTGGCCGACTCTCCTTCCAGTAGCCCATTCTTAAACGACAAGCGCTGGCAGCCCACCCTCTGGGTCTGGCCTGATTACCACTTTTTTTGTCATCTCCAATTAGAACATTAGCAGGTACCTTCATTGACAATAGACTACAGTTGTGGTCATATAGACTACTGATGTAGTCCTGTATTTTGAAACCACCCCTCTGGAGGCCACTGTGGAAATCACCATTACCGATGCCGAACTGATCCTGATGCGCCTGCTTTGGCGAGAACATCCACTGAATGCCCGTCAAATTACTGAACAGTTGGGATCAGATAAAAAATGGCACCGCAAAACGATAAATACCCTTTTGAGTCGTCTGGAGAAGAAAACTGCTTTGTCGGCCCGCAAACATGAAGACGGCATCAAGTATTTTTCACCCGCAGTGGACGAAGCGACATACAACCAAACTGTGACGTCCCATTTCGTTGATCGCCTGTTTGGTGGCAACATCGCACCCCTTCTCGCCAGCTTTGCTAAAGACCGCCCCTTAACGCCCGAACAAGTTACGGAATTGCGGCGGTTACTGGAGGAATTGTCCGATGACGATTGATTCAATGCTTGAACTGGGGGTTACGGCACTGGTCCTGTCCAGTTTCTGGATGCTGTTTGTGTTGGTGGTGCGTAGACCTGTTTCGAGATGGTTGGGTGCTCGCTGGGCATACTACCTCTGGCTAGTGCCATTGATCGGGTTGCTGGCGATAGCTAACCCGTTAAATTCAGCTCGTCAGCGGTTCAGCATTCCTGAATTTGAGATTCCCGGGGTAAACTTTATCGTTGGAGGGACGATGAGTGTCATCACGAACTTTGATGCGACTGGCACGAATAAATCGCCAGACACCGTAACCGGATTCTCCTTCATTACCACGAAGAATCTGCTCCTCCTCTGGCTGATCGGCAGTTTGACAGCACTGCTGATATTAGCTTTCCGGAGCTTTCGATTTGCAACAAGGATACAACCAGTAAGCCGTCTGCTTTCAACCGTGGAACAATCTCGAATCGATGCCCGATGCGGCGCTCTTGCCGGCCGTGCAACCGCTCCGGTTCGAATAAGTGCGTCTGATAATGGCCCTGCGGTTGCAGGCCTGTTTCGCCCTGTCCTGCTACTACCGAATGACTTCTTCAATCGCTATTCCCCAGACCAGCAAGCATTGATACTGCAGCACGAACACCAGCACCTCCGTCGTCATGACCTGTTGTGGTTGTATCTGGCGCGCATCTACCGATGTCTGTTCTGGTTCAACCCTCTGGCTTACTTAGCGGAGCGTTACCTGCAACTGGACCAGGAATTATCTTGCGATGAAAAGGTACTGGCTGGACAGAGTGGCGAAACCCGCCGGGTATACGGCGAGACGCTATTGTTGTCGACGTACACCCATGAACCACTACCCCAAGTGGACTATTTGCCATCGTTTAGCCAGATCAAGGAGAGAACGAGCATGTTGAAACACCACAATCATCGTATAACCAGCCATATGCTTGGCGGTATTCTAGTCGTTGCGGTATCCATCGTCGCCAGTGCAGCCTACGGCGTGGGGGATGCGTCAGAAGAAACAGCCAAGGTGCGCCCAGATTTATATGAGCGCATTATGGAGGTTCAAAGCCATATCACAGCTGACGAGGCTGATGGCACCACTTATGCCACTGCCCTGGAGGCACTAAAACAGATCGACACTGATTACAAGGATGAGTCGCTTACGGATTACGAGTTGGCCCAGTTGAGCAATTTGTCAGGCTACACCAATTTCCTGAAGTCCGACTACCCGAGCGCGATTGTCAGCTATCAACGTGTTGTTGAACTGACGAATGATGCGCCAGCATTGAAAGCAGCAACACTAAAAACGATCGCGCAACTATATTTTACAATTGGCGATTATGAGCAGGCTCTGGCAAGTGCGAAGCAATTGGAGAAAGTGATTCCAGGCGACCCACCACCTGATGTATGGATGCTCATAGGTCAAGCCTATTTTCAGTTAAAACAATATGAGTCAGCTTTGCCCTATTTTGATCTTGCGGTCAAACAATTCGAATCTCAAGGAGAGGTACCGAAAGAAAACTGGCTATTGCTACAAAGAGTGAGTCTTTGGGAAGTCGGTGACCTGGAGCGTATGGAGGCTGTGCTTGAAAAACTCATTGAACTGTATCCCAAGCCTGAATATGAACGCCTATTGGAAGGTGTGCAGGCGAAAATGAAACGAAGGGAGGCGTAGTTCCCTGGTATAGGGTGAGGGCGTTCAAAGGGGGGGTGTTAGAAATTCTGTGGTGCGACACGAAGTCGCTTTTATGAATGTTTCATTCTATCAAGGAGGTACAGGATAAGAAACCCGTTGTCCCACCAACGGTTCCCTACCTGGCTGTGCGATGGCAGCAATGCTGTGGTGCAAAGCGCCGGGGACAATGTAGCCGTGGATTTTCACAGGTGATTCCCGCGAGGGAGTACCGAATCTGCCAGCCTCGGGGCAGTAACGGCGCTAGGGACGGTGGTATGGTCAGCACATGCAAATCTCTGTAAGCATCGTAAGTTTTGAGGAGCTAAAGAGGCTGATAAGCTCCGACCAAAAGGTGAGTGACCAAGAATATCCTCTCACAGTTCGGATATCGTGGGCGACGTGTCACCGGTGTAAAAGAGAGACCTAACCCACCATTTGTCATAAAAGTGGAACGTGGAAACCCTGTACGGTTCCGCAAGGTAAGTCACCCGCGGCACCTCACCGGTGGTGCCATGAATACGTGCATTGGCGACATCATCCAGCCAGCATCGTCCATGCCGTTGCAGGTCCGGGAAATCGGTGAAGCTGTCACCATACAGACAATCACCTTTCACATATTTGACCCCGGCTTCAACCTTGCCTTTGCTTTCCGGGTCATAACCCTTGCACACACGAAGATCCATGCCG
>QIKV01000062.1 GCA_003233115.1 Oceanospirillales bacterium | reverse complement strand
ACCGGCGGTGGCACTGGCACACAAACTACCGGCGGTGGCACTGGCACACAAACTACCGGCGGTGGCACTGGCACACAAACTACCGGCGGCGGCACTGGCACACAAACTACCGGCGGCGGCACTGGCACACAAACTACCGGCGGCGGCACTGGCACAATCATACTAACTACTGGTGGTGGCACTGGCCAAGAAAGTATTGCCATTACCTTACCCACAAGTACAGGCTTAGAAATGGAAATCACCTTGAGCTGCCGAACGGCCTCCGTGTCAGTTCTTGATTTTAACTTTGTCGAGGTTGTTTCTTTTGATAACATCCAAGTCATGGGCAACACAGGTCTTTGTCAATCAAATGATGGCGACTACGACCTTTGGCTCGAAGAAAATACGAATAGATAGGAAGCCTTTTGAAAAAGATATCGTGCCATATTAAATAATTGTCACGATACCCAAAGGGCTATACAAGTTAACAACGAGGACATTTGCCCCTGCACTTACATGCAGGGGCTTTCTCTCCGCAAGATCGAGGAAGACCAGGCGGCACTATAGCCGGGCTTCCCTGCTTCACGTTGTTAAAATCCTGATTGAAGAGTTTTTGCATCCTCAGGTGGACAAGTCAGAGTGATTGCGCAGATATCGGCAGATCAGGTTCAACCAGGCGGCCAACTAAATTGCCTTCCGCCCAGTAAGTGCAAGTGCACATGAAATACGGTCTGGCCGGCTGCCGCATTGCAATTCATCACGACCCTGTAGCCATCCTCTGCAACACCCTGATCTGCTGCAATTTTCTGCGCTGCAAGAAATAGTTTTCCAAAAAGCTCCGCGTCCTGCGGTTGCATATCATTGATGGTTCGAATTGGTTTTTTTGGAATGACCAGAACGTGCAACGGTGCTTGTGGATTTACATCTGTGAAGGCTAACACATCGTCATTTTCGTAAACAATTTCAGCGGGAATCTCCCGGGAAATAATTTTTAGGAATAAGTTATCTGACATTATATTTCCATCCTGTTTCCTGATAATTGGAATTGAGAAACCCAACATAACAAGAATCGGGTGGTCATGCTGCTCGAAACTCCTACAATGAGCACATGAACGCTCAACCCCACTTTCAGTTGATTGCAGAATCCCTACATTGGCTGTGCAAAAACCAACAAAACCAGCCTAAACTGGAAGAGCTTGCCGAACATGTGGGGTTGAGTTCTTCTTACATACAACGGCTTTTTCAGGATTGGGTTGGCGTATCACCAAAGCAATTTCTGAAATACCTGACAAAAAACCAGGCATTGGAGCGCTTAAGGCAGGGTCAGACGGTCCTGGGCGCAGCGTTGTCCAGCGGACTCTCCGGGCCTGGTAGACTTCATGACCTGTTACTGACAACCGAAGCCATGACCCCGGGCGAAGCGAAGCGGAGAGGCCTTGGTGTGGCGGTAAATTTCGGCTATGGCAAAACACCTTTTGGCGAGGCATTACTGGGCTGGACTGACAAAGGAATTTGCTTTCTGGGCTTCGGATATGAACAAGGGAGAGATCACCTCTGGTCCCACTTCAGGCAACAGTGGCCAGATGCAGTTCTTACAGCGGACGGGCCACTGGCAAACCTTAAATTAACCGAGATTTTCACAGGGTCAACACAGCAAGAACTTAAAATCTGGCTCAGAGGCAGCCCCTTCCAACTGCACATTTGGGAGGCGCTGCTAAATCTCCCCATGGGCACACATTGTACCTATAGTCAGCTGGCATCCCTTACCGGCAATGCAGGTGCCAGCCGGGCAACTGGTACAGCCATTGGACGTAACCCGGTGTCCTGGCTGATACCCTGCCATCGTGTCATCAACAGTCTTGGCACGCTGGGCGGGTATCGCTGGGGAATCACGACCAAACAGGCCATGGTTGGTTACGAAGCTGCCAGATCAGGCGCCTGAATCTGATTTTCTTCAAGTTAAGCGGATGATCAGATCAGTTTCAGTAAGGTCTGCGCTCAGCATGTCTGAAATTTTCTTTGCTGCAATACCGGGTTCAGGCTGCTGCATGGCATTCTCTGCCGGGTAAACCATTGCTCTGAACCCGGTACGCATGGCACCGGGATCAATCCCTCTCACCGTGACAGAAGCCCTACTTAAGGTATCGTCAAACTGCTTCATCAAGCCTGTGAGTGCTATTTTAGCCGTACCATAAGCCCCCCAGTACGCACCGCTGACTTTTTCAGTATCATCCAGCAAAAAGAACAGACGCCCGCTTTCCGATTGCTTGAGCATGGGCAGGCACGCACAGCTCAACAACCATGGGGCATTGAGATTAACTTGTATCGACCTTAACCACCGCTGAGGCTCAATCTGATCCAGGGGTTGCAGGCCATCAAAGTCAAGCGCGCAGTGGATCAAAGCGTGCAGGCCACCAAACTCTGACTGTATGACTCCAACCATCTCATCGAACTCTTCGGTTCCCACACGGGCTAAATCCAATGGATAAAGTCCGGGCGCCGGCCAGCCTTTTTCTGTAATCCGGTCACTTACCTCGCCCAACCCACGACGGTTTTTGTCCAGTAAGATCAGCTCCGCACCCTCATGGGCACACTGCAAGGCCAGCGCTTTACCCAAGCCACCTGCAGCGCCGGTAATCAGTATTGTTTTGCCTTTAAGACTCATATTGGGACTCTGGTTTGGAAAAAGATAATTTTAGCGATTTGTGCAGCCCAGTGATACCTGGGAATGCGCCTCATATTGCCACAGTGGTTGACTCTAAAGGCAATTCAACAGATTCTTACTATTATGCCAATATATGAATACCATTCAGCGAGTCAAAACAGTTGTGACTATTGCATGGCTGTATTTGAGGTCATGCAAAAGCTGTCTGACAACCCGCTCAAATTTTGCCCGCAATGCCATAATCCAGTGCAAAGAAAGATTTCGCGGCCTAACCTGGCCAGCCAGGCACCCTCGCTAAGGCAGGATAACCTTGAGAAACACGGCTTCACCCAGTTCAAAAAAGTTGAAAAAGGCGTATATGAGAAAACTGCCGGCAAAGGACCAAAAATTATTACCGACAAACAATAGCGCTTAACATTCAGACCAGATCAGCACGGTTCTCACGCCAGTTCCGGCCATCAAATACCTCTACCAACACCTCAACTTCATCAGGCAATTCCAGGCAATTCAGGTTTACGCTGATGCCCTCAGGGTGAGAACGTGGAACATAAAATGACTTGATTCCACAACGATTGCAAAACAGGTGGCGGGCAACGCCGGTATGAAAACGGTATTCAGTGAGACTTTCTTTGCCACTAAGCAAATGGAAGTAGTTGGCAGGAACGATCAGGTGCATATAACCCGATTTTTTACAAATCGAACAGTTACACCGGTGCACTCTGATGATACCGGGAACATCGACTTCAAATTTTACCTGCCCGCAGTGGCACCCGCCAATACACTTATACATAGTTTCTGCCCTCGTTTTTTCGGCACACATAATCATCACCGACGCCCCAGGCGCCGACAAAACCGCCAGGCAAACCAGGCATCGGATGGCCCATAACGATTCCCGGTAAGCGTATACGATGCAGCACGCTTACTACTCCTGGCCAGCAACCTTGCCTCCATCGCCCAACGTAGCTCCAAATGCGTGCTGGTTGCCCCAATCCCGGCAGCATTCAATCCCAACAACCCCTGTGCAAACCATGCAAGTGCTATATCGGTCAGTTGTGAAATAGCCGCAAGTAATTCGGCCCCTGCCGGCTGTTGCTGAAAGTGAGTTGCCTTAAGCTGGTGTTCGGCCATCAGATCCAGGGGTATGTACAAATTTCCTACCCGACGATTGGCAAGAAAGCCTGAAATCATGGCGAACAAACCACTCGCGGCAGCCAGGCAGGCCAGTCTTCGGCCTTCAATTTCAATGCCATCCAGCGCCAGTTCGAGCAGGATTTCTGTTTCACCCCGTGCTGCCAATCGCTCGAACAGGGCTTTTTCATTGGCGTCGGGTGCTGCATCAATCTGCTTTGCTGCATCATTGACCAATCTTAGCAACAGGTCGTTATCCAGGTGTTGCCTCGCACCCGATTCCCACAACGCACGTAAGACCGGATGCCGTGAAGGCGAAGCCGGTTCAGCGACCAACTCTCCACCCCACCACTTCAACTTGGTCCACTTGACCACATCATCAACTGCGGCGCCTGGAATTGATCCAACCGATTGGGTCAACGCATAGAGCGCCAGCAACTGTCCCTGGCAGGCGGTTGGAATGTAACGGCTGGTGAACTCAAAAAGGCTGCCGGGAACCATTGCGATCTCTTTGCAATGGTCAAGTGCAACGGGGGAAACAGGGGACATTGCGCTTTCAACAGTCTCCCTGGCATGCCTATAGGGTTGGCTTGACAGCATGAACGATATAGTTCACCTGGACATGTCCGCCAGTGCGGGCAGTACGCTCCAGAGGGTTATAGTGGATTCCGGTTATTTCTGCAGTCTTCATGCCGGACGTCCTCAGCCACCCGCACAACTCTGAAGGTCTGATAAAGCGATCGTATTGATGCGTACCTTTTGGCACCACCTGTGCGATGTGTTCACCACCGAGTATGGCAACCATAAACGACACTGCATTCCTGTTCAGGGTGCTTAAAAACAGGTGGCCGCCAGCGGCCAGCATGTTGGCGCAGGATGCCACCACCGATGCCGGATCAGGCACATGCTCCAACATCTCCATGCAGGTGACGATATCAGCGGCGCCAGGATTTTCCCCGGCCCAGGATTCTGCGGTGGATTGCTGGTAGTCAATGTCCAGGCCGGACTCGTGTAAATGCAGTCTGGCCACTGACAGGGCTTTCTCGGCCACATCTATCCCGGTGACTGTCGCCCCAAGCCCTGCCATGGACTCGGACAGGATGCCGCCACCACAACCAACATCAACGACCCTGGCATTTTTTAGCTCTGCCCGCTCGGCAATATAAGCCAGACGCGCCGGGTTCAGATCATGCAATGGCCGGGACTCTCCGTCAGGATCCCACCAGGATGCTGCAATGTTGTCGAATTTCTGCTGTTCTGCCAGATCTATATTTGCGTTTGTTTCGCTCATAAAGCTTGCTCTCCCACGACGCCGGGTACCGCTGCTATACGTACTGCCCAGTGCTTTGCACGGTCAATAATATCGTCTGCATCCAGGTACACAAACCCGGAGTTTTCCAGCAGCATGCGACCCGCCACCCAAACATGGCTTACCTGCTGGCTGGACGCCGCATAGATCAAATGTGAAACCACATCATACATTGGTGTTGATTGTAGATAATCCATATCAACTGCACACATGTCAGCCAGTTTTCCGGCTTCTATACTGCCAATATTCTGTGCCTGCCCCAGCGCTGCTGCGGCATTGATTGTCAGCATTTCCAGTGCCTCAAAAGCTTTCAGTGCACAGGGATCAGATGATGCACCCTTGGCCAACAAAGCTGCTGTGCGGGATTCAGCCAGCAAATCAAGATTGTTATTGCTGGCCGCACCATCGGTGCCCAGGGCTACATTCACCTTGTTCTCAAGCAGCCGGGCGACCGGACAGATTCCACTCCCAAGTTTCAGATTGGACTCCGGACAATGGATAACATTCACTTTTGCTGCGGTCACCAGGGTGATATCACGGGTTCCAAGCTGGGTCATATGTACAGCCAGCAGACGGTCATTGAGTAGCCCCAGGTCATCCAGCCTGTCGAGTGTCGGCTTACCATGCTGGCGTAGGGATTCATCCACCTCCCAGTCTGATTCCAGTACATGCATATGTACACGCATATCACGTGTTGTGGACAATTCTGCAATTCTCGCAAAGGCCTTGTCATCGACAGAATACGGTGCATGGGGTGCAAATGAAGTAGTCAGGAGAGCTTCCCCCCCCCAGTCGGAACTGAGGCTCAACCCTTTATCGATATATTCGTTCGCATTGGCAGCCCACACAGTTGGAACATCGATAACCGGCAAGCCGATGCATGCCCGCATACCGGCGTCGATTGCGGCGGCTGCGGTTACTTCCGGAAAGAAATAAAGGTCATTGAAAAAAGTTGTGCCACCCCGCAGCATTTCCGCGATGGCCAGCCGGG
>QIKV01000213.1 GCA_003233115.1 Oceanospirillales bacterium | reverse complement strand
AATGGTCCCGCATAGGCACCAGTGGAAGGATATGACGCCAAAGGACTGGTATTATCGCTAAAGGTGATCACCGTTTCCGCCTGTGCGCCGCCAGCATTTAGCACGGCCAACAGCACGCTCAGAGAGGTGACCTGTCCCAAGCACCCTCCCCGCTTGATAAAATGTTCATATTTGCTACGCATGGTGTTTCTCTCCACAATCTTTGGTTCCATGGACCGGACGGAGCAGTTGGCATCCGTCTGCGCCAGAGGAAATTTATGTTGTCACATGAAGTTGTAGGCAAAGCTGACTTCGAAGGCAGTCTGCTTCATCCCGATGGTGACACTCTGATCCTCAAATGGTAGACCTGTGCCACTGGGGATATAGCCACTTTGCGTGTTCTTCGGGGCGAACATGCCGGCGAAGCTGAGTTCCATCTGCCGGTTTAGCGTGTAAGTCACGCCAGCGGTATAATGTTTCTCTGTAGTTGCCGTAGCGAGCAAATTGAACTCGAGCTCAGCTGCACCGTTACCGTCCCTGATCGGACTCCTGCCATAGTTAAAGCCCGCGCGAAGCGTCCACTTGGGGTTCCATTCGTACTGGATACCAAACTTGTACACCGTCTGGTCTTTCCAGCCGAAGCCGGGGCCGCTGGACCGGCCCATGTTGGCTGGACTGTTCAGGGCCACGGAGATAGGCAGAGCGCGATTACCAACTGCCTTGAGGTCGGAATAAAACGTTTGGGTTACGTCCACGGCGAAGGTAAGTTTGTCAGTGGGCTTCAGGGCTAATCCGATACCCCAGTTCTCAGGTGCATTGAACTCACCTTCATTTGCGAACAATCCTTTATATTTGTCAAACTTGGTCATATAAATTTGAGAACTGTAAACCGCTCCCACATTGATTCGATCGCGGAAAAAATGGCCCTGCCAACCGAATCGCACACCGGCACCGTAGCTCCAGTCGTTACCATTGTTGGTAACTTTGTCCGGATAGGCTGAAAAACGTTTGAAGGGTCCCAGACCATACGCCCGGAATGTCTGAATACCGATCAACAGCGAGGCACCGACTGACTGATTCTTGGTAATCCGGTAGGCCACACTGGGACTCATGATGCCCTGCATGAGATTAACGCCCAGCGAACCGTCATCCACTGGATCAAATAAGTTGGAACTGTAACGCGTACTACCGCCCCCCGCGCCAACGAAGGCAAATCCCATGGACATCTTGCGATTGAATTTCATGCCCATACCCATATTGGGGATCAAAAACAGGTTAGCTCCGCTGACCTCACCATTAGGCGCAAGACAGCAGGCGGCGCGGCGGCGCGGGATAAACAACATTGCACCCACGTCCGCACGCATGCCGGTATACAGAACACCGGCCGGATTAACGGCGGCAATCATGCTGTCTTCAGCCATGGCGATAGCCGCGCCACCCATGGCTCGGGACTTTGCCCCAAAGCCGATCAGATACATACCATTAGTTGCAAAAACAGTAGCCGGTGCAATAAGCCCGACCAATGAAGCGGCTGTCAGCAGCCGCCTGACGATGGCGTTCATAGAATCTCCTCCGTGTGTCACTTTTTTATCACCCCAGCCTGCCTGGAGGCAGGTCTTCATGTAGCCCCTGGTTTATAAACCAGGCACGACGCGGGTTTTAATCTCCGACAGCATGGTGACCACTCGGGAGAGGGTTGTCAAGATCTTGATTGCTTCACGAAACCATCAAGTTCAGTGCTATACAGCTTCATGTGAATCACAGTATTGTTTAGCGTTACTGCGACAACTGAAGTGCTGAACCATTAACCCAGTCGCTCGAACCATGACCTGGACAGAGCCTAAAACGTAACGCCCACAGGAGCGCATAAAACGTATGGGCACTTTAACTTCTTGACCCCTCCAAAACCATCTGCTTCAATGCGGTCTGGCCCCGTACCGGGACAAAATAACAACGACAACCATGCAAGCTACAAGCCACTGATATGCGGTCATATACTATGCGATTACGTACAGTTTTTCAGATTTTGGTAGTACAATTCTTTTTCTGGGGCAGCACGATAGCGCATAGCGCTGCTGAAATCGATCAATACCAGATTCAACCAGGTGACATACTGACCATCACCGTCTGGAAAGAAGAACAGATGGCCCTGGATGTTATTGTCCGCCCTGACGGCCAGATCACTTTTCCACTGGCTGGCGAAGTCACCGCTGCGGGAAACAGTATCGAAGCCTTACGTAGCGAAATCACTAACCGACTAACAAAATATATCCCTGACCCTGTAGTTACCGTATCAATCCGCCAACTGACCGGCAATAAGATCTATGTCATTGGCAAGGTTAACCGCCCTGGTGAATTTGTCATGGTCCGCAATGTTGATGTCATGCAGGCGTTGAGCATGGCCGCCGGAACGTCCACCTATGCTGCATTAAATAAAATCAAGATCCTGCGGCGTGAGAATGGGGAATTGAGCGCTATCCCATTCAAGTACGGAGACGTTGAGAAAGGGAAGGACCTCGAACAGAACATTGTCCTGAAAGCCGGGGACGTTGTTGTGGTTCCGTAACCGGTCAGGTAGGTTGGGCCAATACTATCGCACAGAGACAAATGACGGAATTTTTTACACAGGAAATTACTCCAACATATAAATCGTCAAACAGTCATCTAGCTGAATTAACTACAAATTAATCGAATATATGCCCTATGGCGACACCCTGGAGTGTCGGTGCGTTTTACGCTCATACCTTTGTGGTTTGAAATACATCTATAAATTCAGCGGGTTACAAATCGGCACATTGCTTGCTTCCGGATTGTAATTTGTGTACTGGGGCGCATTGCGGAAACAATTGATAATGATTGCAAAATATTTCAACAGTTTGCTGTTTACTATTGCAGTTTCCCTGGCCCTGTTCCAACCGGTACAAGCCACTGTGGTACGAATGGATATTGCCATTGGTGACCAGTCCACCGGTGAGGTCTACATCGAACTGTATGATGCCGTGGCACCCATAACCGTCGCCAACTTTCTGAACTATATCGACGATGGCAACGGCAATCGCCGTTATGATGGCACCTTTTTCCATAGAAGCGTGAATGTGGACACCGCAGGCATAGGCGTAATTCAGGGCGGCGGCTTTAAATATATCAATACCGAAGGTGCCAGCGGCGTCGTAGCAGACGGCACTATCGTCAACGAATACCTCAACACCCCACCCAACACCCGGGGCACAATCGCCATGGCAAGGCTCGGACCACGGGAGCTACCGGAAGACGCAACACCGGATGAGATTGCAAAGGAGTTAGAAGCAGCACGGAACAGCGCAACATCGCAATGGTTCATCAATGTGATCGATAATTCATCGGCGCTGCCGGACTATGCGGTTTTTGGTCGCATACTAGGCAACAGCATGGTCACAGTTGATGCTATCGCAGCATTAACTACTTACAATCTGAATGCGCAAGATCGCCCAAATGGACCATTTCCAAATGTACCTACCGCTGACAGCTATACACCAGGCACCCCACCGACCAAATCCGACCTCGTTGTCCTGACCAGGGTAACCGCATCTCCCTACCCCCTCCCTCTGTTTGTCGATCCCGCACCGTATGACTTTGGTCCGGTCGTAGTGAATACCGGTCCCGTGAAACAAACTGTTACACTGCGTAGCGTTGGAGACGATGCCCTCACGCTAGGAATAATCGACAATGCAGGAGAACTTGCCGGAACGTCGTTTACCATCGATACCAGCAACTCCGACAGTTGCATGGCTGGCCAGATACTTACAACAGAATCTCCCAGCTGTACCTTTACTATTCTTTTCGATCCTCCAACAATAGACTCTTTTCAGGGCCGCTTCGACATCCCGTTCAATAATGGCACGCAGAATATACGCTACGATATTTCCGGTACTGGCGCGCCAAAAACACCAACCCTGGAGGTAACACCACTTTCATCTGTCAATTTCGGAAATGTCGCATTCGCTGATTTCAGTGAGCAGCGCATCACCGTGCGCAACGTAGGCGGCGGCACCTTGTACCCGGTTACAGGAATATCAAATGAAAATGCCCTGGATTTCACAGTAACACCCGACGAAGACTGCCCTGATCCAGTAGCCCTGAAAATCACTGAAAGCTGTTTCTACACTGCCAGGTTTACCGCCAGCACAATGGAACCTGCAGGAAGAACCACTACCTTGACCATAACTGATAGCCTGGCTGGACAATCAGCCGAGATCCAGCTTCTCGGCAATGTTGTTGAATCGCAGGCCGATCTGAACCCACCTAATCTGAATGGTGAGGATGCAATTGACATCGGAGACACACAGGTGGGGACACCAGTTTCACTGACAAATGAGTTCGGAGGACTGCCGTTTGGTAACCAGGGAACTGAGGATCTGATCTTTTCAGGCTTCGAAATCACCGGCGCCGATGCTAATGACTTCGGAATTATCAACAACACCTGCCAGCGCGTGTCTGCTGGCCAATGGTGTTCTGTAGGCATCACCTTTGATCCATCCAGTCTTGGGGTGAAATCAGCCGTGCTGGAAATCAGGACAAACGACCCCGATACACCGATAGCCACTCTACCGCTCGCCGCAACCGCAAGTTCGGACAGTGACGGGGTAGCGGATGCCGTAGAAGCAGCCGGACCGAACAACGGTGATGGCAACCGAGACGGCATCCCGGATATCCTGCAAGCAAACGTGACCAGCCTGCCGGGAAGTCGTGGCGGCTACGTCACCCTGGAATCTGACGTAGGAACACGACTCACCAGCGTCAGGTCTGGCAATAACCCCTCAACAGACCCGCTACCTACGGCCGAGAATGCTTCGCTGAGTTTCCCAAATGGGTTCTTTTCCTTTGCAATCGAAGACATTCCCAATGGAGGCAGCGCTACGGTCACCCTGTATCTGCCCGAAGATCAGATGGCAACCAACACTTATTTCAAGTACAGCCACTGGTTCAGAACCCCAACTGGTTACCAGTTCAACCCTCAGAACTGGCTGTGGGATCTGTTCGATTTCGACCCGCAGACCCGCACTGGTACTGAATTCCGGGAGAACCGCGTCATACTGCACTATGTGGACGGGCAGCGCGGCGACAATGACGGGGAAGCCAATGGCAGAATCGAAGACCCCGGTGGACCTGCCATTGCTATGCCAGTCAACAGCTCCTCGTCAAGCGGTGGATGTAGCCTGCCCACATCAACCGGACGCACAGGCATTCCGGTCGATCTTGTCCTGATATTGCTCGGCCTACTGCTGAAATGGGCTGTCAGTAGACACAAGGGAAGACAACGATGCGAACATTGATTCGCAACACATTAATTTCTGCGCTACTGATAACCAGTATTTCGACATATGCAGCGGAATGGGAAATAGACCCCACACTCCGTTTCAGAACCGGCTACAACGACAATTTGCGCCTGAGTACCAATAACGAAATATCATCGGCAGAAGCCACATTCAGCCCCAGTGCAATCTTCAGTGTCGCGACACCCACCTCAGGCGCCAGTGGCAACGTACGTTTCGACTTCCGCCGCTATGAAGCTGACAGCAACCTGGATGACAACAACTCCCGTTTTGAAATCAGCTCATTTCACAACGTTGAACGATCACGCCTGGGACTGAATTTTGGCTATATCAAAGACACGACCCTGGACAGCCAACTCGAAGCAACTGGTCTGGCGCTGGACCGTGTACGCCGGCAAAGCATAACTGCTAGTCCAAACTGGACCTATGCTTTCAACGAACGCACCCAAGTCCGCGTCAACTACAGCTACCGCGATGTTGAATATATAAACACCAGTGATATCAGGTTTGTGAATTATACTCTGAACAGCGCCCAGGCATCGCTGACCCGGGTGATGAACGAACAAATGACTACCTCAATAACACTATCGGGGAGCCGAACCAACAGCGATAATGATATAAAATCGACCAACATAAACCTGCAGGGTGGTGCTTCTTATCGGTTCAGTGAAACCTTGTCAGCCTCGGTATTCCTCGGTATTCGTCGTACCGAGACAAATCGTTCACAGAACAGCCGGGTATTTTTCTTATCAGGAAATGACCTCGTCGGCGTAATTCTGTTGCCCCAAAACGTATCCAACAGCAGCTCGGGGTCTACCTTCGACACCAGCATCACCAAGACCTTCCTGCGCGGAGAAACTGGCCTTTCAGCTTCTCGCAGCATCAGCAACGATTTTAACGGTGACCCGATTGAAGTTACCCGTCTGGAATCGACCAACCTGTACCGGTTCAGCGAAATCTTTTCTGCCAGTCTGAACCTCAACTTCTACAGTAGCAAAAGCGACAGCGATTTCGCCAGCAGGCTGAACCGGAAATACATTCAGATCGAACCCAAATTCACCTGGAAGTTAAAAAAATTCTGGAGTTTAGCCGGCAGTTACCGCTACAGAAAACAGACTTTTGATGACATCAGTGACGACGCGATACAGAACGCCGCGTATTTGACGCTGGCTTACCGCTGGCCTAGAATTGCGGTTTCCCGCTAATGGCCTGTGTTTGGGGGAGGGTCATGTCCGCGTTGTCGCAGTTCCCCTGGCGCGAAAGGGAAAATAATGGAAGAACAAACGCTTGATTTATCTGACTATTTAGGCGCATTCAAAAGGCGTCGCACCAGCATTCTGGTCATTGCAGTAGCCATTTTCCTGATAGGAGCACTGGCGGCTCTGTTGTGGCCGGCGACTTATAAATCTTCGGCGACTATCCTCATCAAGGAACAGGACATTCCATC
>QIKV01000158.1 GCA_003233115.1 Oceanospirillales bacterium | reverse complement strand
CAGCAGGGTTGCACTGCCAACCGTTGCTGTAAATTTGAGCAGTCTCATGCTATTACACGCCCGAACATTTCACCAGGGATCCGGAATTTGCACAAAAACAAGCCAGAACACACTTAATTTCTAGATTAAATAGTAGATGTTTCATTTTGTCGTCCGCCTTGGTAAAATGTTCGGGTTAGCCCTGACCAGAAAAAAACATGTGATCTTACCTGTTAAATGATTGACCCGGCGGAGAAAAACTAAGATACTACGCGGCTAGTTTTCGAACCATTTTTTATGGAGATATACCTTGGCTAACAGTTTATCAGCACGCAAGCGTGCACGTCAGGCTGAAAAGCATCGTTTACGCAACGCCAGTCAGCGTTCACACATGCGTACAACGATAAAAAAAGTACTCGCTGCGATCGAATCCGGCGATAAAAGTGCCGCTGAAGCCGCTTACCAGGCTGCGGTTCCTGCCATTGACCGGTCAGTGTCGAAGGGACTGATGCACCGCAACAAGGCCGCGCGGCATAAGTCACGCCTGAATAATCACGTACGTAATATGTAATTGTCCGAGACCTGTTCAATTCACCTGAATCGAGCGTGTCCGGAAAAGATTACTATAAAGCCCCGCCAATGACGGGGCTTTTTTATGTCAACAATATGGCAATACTTTAACTCAGGTACTGTCACCGGGTTCCAGTTGCCAAACTTTTTGCTGCGCCGCTTCCATTCCGGTCATTTCATCCAGTGCCCGCCACACACTTTGCATGAGTTCATCTGTGCCACTGCGTGTCACTGAAGAAATCATGAACCATGGCGCCTCCCAGTTCAAACCCTTGACCACGCGCCCGGCAATCCCCTCAGCTTCAGCCTGCTCCAGGATATCTGTTTTGGTAAACACCAGCCAACGCGGCTTGTCGCCCAGACTATGGTCAAAATTAATCAATTCCTGTTCCAGCTTACCGATCGCGTCCTCTGGCAGCATTCCATCCAACGGGGCGATATCCACCAGATGGAGCAGCAAGCGGGTTCTTTGCAGGTGCTTGAGGAACTGCACACCCAGGCCCGCCCCTGCCGCTGCACCTTCAATCAAACCGGGCACGTCGGCTATAACAAAGCTGCTGTCGACACCGATTCGAACGACACCCAGGTTCGGATACAGGGTGGTAAATGGATAGTCGGCCACCTTGGGCCGTGCGGCCGAGACGGCGCTGATCAGGGTGGATTTACCGGCGTTGGGGAAACCCAGCAAACCGACATCTGCCAGCACTTTCAATTCCAGTTGAAGCTGGATATCCTCACCCGCTTCGCCTGGCGTAAACTTCCTCGGTGCACGGTTGGTTGAGCTTTTGAAATGCACATTACCCAGGCCCCCGCGTCCCCCACGGGCGACGAGCAACTGTTGGCCGTGCGCAGTCACATCACCCAGTGCGACTTCACTCAGGGCATCGGCGACGACGGTTCCCAGGGGTACGCGGATCGTTATATCTTCACCGCGCTTGCCATATCTTTCCTGCCCTTTGCCCCGCACCCCGTTTTCAGCTTTGTACATGCGTCGATGACGGAAGTCCACCAACGTATTGAGGCCGGAATCCCCTTCCAGGTACACACTGCCGCCGTTACCTCCATCACCACCATCGGGTCCGCCATACTGGATGTACTTTTCCCGGCGGAACGATGCCGAGCCATCACCGCCTTTACCTGCAATGATGTGAACGGATGCTTCGTCGACGAATTTCATAGTGGGCTTAGTATAATTGCAGAAATTGGGGTCAGAGTAAAAACTCTTTGCCCGCAATAGGGATTTTTGAGCTTTGCTTGAGGAGTTTTTACTCTGACCCCGGTTTTAGGTCAGGCTTCTGCCTTCTCCACGCTGACGTATTTACGTTTAGGCAAACCGCGCTGCTGGAACTTCACCTTGCCATCACTCAAGGCATACAGGGTGTGGTCACGGCCAACACCAACATTGGCGCCGGCATGAAAACGGGTGCCCCGCTGGCGGACAATAATATTGCCTGCAACAACGGACTCACCGCCATAACATTTCACCCCAAGGTACTTGGGGTTGGAATCGCGACCGTTGCGCGTACTGCCGCCAGCTTTTTTATGTGCCATGATTCAATTCCTCTGCTATTAATCTTCGCTTTTTGCTTCAGCTTCAGGTGCTGCAACCTCAGGCTTGGACACCTTGGCTTTAGAAGCTTTTTTCTTTGGTGCCGAAGCAGCAATTCCGGTTATTTCAATGCGGGTGAAATCCTGCCGGTGGCCCATTCTTTTCATGTGGTGCTTGCGGCGCTTGAATTTAAGGATCCGAATTTTTTCCCCACGGCCATGTTCAACAACAGTGGCCGTTACTTTACCGCCTTTCAGGTAGGGTGATCCGACTTTTACATCCGCACCTTCACCCACCATCAGCACCTGGTCGAGTTCAACCGTGGCGCCTTTTTCAGCGTTAAGTTTTTCAATCTTTAATATATCTCCAGTGGTCGCACGATACTGCTTTCCACCGGTTGCAAATACTGCGTACATGGTCACCCGCTCCGTGATTCAAAGAGCCCTACAAAAGGGCGGGAATATTAGCGGTTTTATGAGGTGTGGTCAACCTCCTGGAGAATAAAAAGGCAATGAATAGTTCCATCAATCTGAACAACCCACTCGAATGCAAAGAAGGGTATAGTAGATGGTTGGAAATCGTTTCGGTCGTTTAATGCAAACCATCAAGATTCGCGGTGCCCGCACCCACAACCTGGCTAATGTTGACCTGGACCTTCCGCGGGATAAACTGATTGTATTTACCGGGCTTTCCGGGTCTGGAAAGTCCTCATTGGCCTTTGACACTATTTATGCGGAAGGCCAGCGCCGTTATGTGGAATCGCTGTCGGCCTACGCCCGCCAGTTTCTTTCCATAATGGAAAAACCGGACGTTGACCATATCGAAGGCCTGTCACCGGCCATTTCCATTGAACAAAAGTCCACTTCGCATAACCCACGCTCCACGGTTGGCACGATCACCGAAATTTACGACTACCTGCGCTTGCTGTTTGCCCGCGTAGGCACCCCCTGCTGTCCCGACCATGGACAGCCGCTTGAGGCCCAAACCATCAGCCAGATGGTCGACCAGGTCATGTCCCTGCCGGAAGGCACAAAAATGATGCTGATGGCGCCGGTGGTACGGGATCGTAAAGGTGAGCATGCACAACTGTTTAGTGAATTGAGGGCGCAGGGTTTTGTGCGTGTGCGCGTCGATGGCCAGGTTTGCCCGGTCGATGATGTGCCTGCTCTCGAGCTACGCCGTAACCATACAATCGAAGTTGTTATCGATCGTTTTAAAGTGCGCCCTGACCTGAAACAGCGGCTGGCCGAATCCTTTGAAACCGCATTGATATTGTCTGATGGCCTGGCGCTGCTGTCGCCGATGGATGAGCCGGAATTCAGCACCGGGGTGAGCTCCGAAATCGTGCCAGAGCAACTGCTCAGTTCCCGCTACTCCTGCGTGCAGTGTGACTACAGCCTGCAGGAGGTTGAGCCACGTATGTTTTCGTTTAACAACCCCAATGGCGCCTGCCCGGGTTGCGACGGCCTCGGAGTGGCCCAGTTTTTTGACCCGGCCCGTGTCGTCAGCAACCCCCAGGTAAGCCTGGCCGGTGGTGCAGTGAGGGGCTGGGACCGCCGCAATGCCTACTATTTCCAGATCATCAAGGCCCTGTCGGCACACTATGGTT
The DNA here is from genome assembly GCA_003233115.1 of Oceanospirillales bacterium. Classification (GTDB taxonomy): domain Bacteria; phylum Pseudomonadota; class Gammaproteobacteria; order Xanthomonadales; family SZUA-36; genus SZUA-36. Next base: position 9,159 of record QIKV01000158.1, on the reverse strand, counting down.
TCGACATTGAGATGCCGTTCGAGGAGTTATCCGAAAAACACCGGAACATTATCCTGTACGGCAGCGGTGATGAGATCATTGAGTTTACCTACTTTGGAGAACGCGCCACGCAAAAACGCAGACACCCTTTTGCTGGCGTCATTCCCAACCTGGAGCGGCGTTTCCGGGAAACTGATGCACGCATTGTGCGTGAAGAACTCAGCAAGTATATTTCCCGCAAACCGTGCCCGGAATGCCATGGTCAACGCCTGAACCGGCAAGCCCGTCATGTATTTGTAGCCGCTACGAACCTGCCGACCGTTACCGCCTGGCCGATTCTGCATTGCCTTGAGTTTTTTAACGGACTCACTTTAAGCGGCCACAAAGGGGAAATCGCTGCCAAAATCGTCAAAGAAGTGCGTGAACGCCTGCAGTTCCTTGTCAACGTCGGCCTGGACTACCTGACACTGGACCGTAAAGCCGGCTCATTATCCGGTGGAGAGGCACAGCGCATCCGACTGGCCAGCCAGATCGGGGCCGGCCTGGTCGGTGTGATGTATATCCTGGATGAACCGTCAATCGGCCTGCACCAACGTGACAATGAGCGCCTGCTATCTACGTTGACCAGGCTCCGTGACCTCGGCAATACCGTTATCGTGGTCGAGCATGATGAAGAGGCTATCCGTAGGGCAGATCACGTGGTCGACATGGGTCCGGGAGCAGGCGTGCACGGCGGCCAGGTTGTGTACAACGGTAAACCGGAAGGTCTGGTCAACAGCGATGCGACACTGACCGGCAAGTACCTTTCCGGCAGAATGGAAATCGAAATCCCGGCAAGACGTACTTCTCCTGACCCGCACAAGGTTTTCAGACTGATCGGCGCCAGTGGCAACAATCTCAAAGACATTACGCTGGAAATTCCAGCGGGCCTGTTCACCTGTGTGACCGGGGTTTCCGGCTCAGGTAAATCGACCCTGATCAACGACACGCTGCACCGTCTTGCCGCCCGGGAACTGTATGATTCCAGCGCCCAACCGGCACCCTATAAAGATGTTGAGAACCTGGGCATGTTCGACAAAGTAGTCGATATCGACCAATCGCCTATCGGGCGCACACCACGGTCCAATCCGGCGACCTATACCGGCCTGTTCACGCCGATACGTGAATTGTTTGCCGGCACCCAGGAAGCACGTTCACGGGGATACAAGCCCGGACGTTTCAGTTTCAATGTCAAGGGTGGCCGTTGTGAAGCCTGCCGGGGCGACGGACTGATACGTGTCGAAATGCACTTTTTGCCAGACATCTATGTACCCTGTGATATCTGTCACGGCAAGCGCTATAACCGTGAATCGCTGTCGGTACATTACAAGGGCAAGAATATCCACGAAGTGCTGGCCATGACGGTAGAAGATGCCCTGGCATTTTTTGCCCCCGTGCCAGTGGTTGCGCGTAAACTGCAAACATTGATGGATGTAGGCCTGGCCTACATCACACTCGGCCAGAGTGCAACGACCCTGTCAGGCGGCGAGGCGCAACGCATCAAGCTCGCCAAAGAACTATCCAAACGCGATACCGGCCAAACCCTGTACATTCTGGATGAACCAACGACCGGCCTGCACTTTCATGACATCAAGCAGTTGTTGCACGTCCTGCACCGTTTGCGCGACCACGGCAACACCATTGTTGTTATCGAGCACAATCTCGATGTTATCAAAACTGCCGATTGGGTCATCGACCTGGGCCCCGAAGGCGGTGACCGCGGTGGTGAGATCATCGCGACGGGGACCCCCGAACAACTGGCAGATGCCAAAAACTCGCATACCGGGCGCTTCCTGGCCAAGTTGTTCAAGCGGCGGGCAGCGCGACAAAAAAAGTCAGCATAAATTCTCAATGATCGTAACGGCGCGGGTATTCTGCACGGGGAAATGAGTGATATTCTATAGTTGCTCCCTGGTACCCATATCCAAAGCTAAAACCGGCGTATGGCAAACCATAAGGCTGGTAGCGGGCATAGCCATACTGGCCATGGTGCCTGTTTTGGCGGTGTCCATAGCGCCTGTCATAGGATTTACGATGCTGGTAGCCATGACCACCATGGGAATTTCTGTAATGACCACCATGACCACCATGACCACCATGACCGCCATGACCGCCACGATAACCAGCTAACACAGACGAACTGAAAAGTATCAAAATGCCAAGCAACAGGACTGAGGTTATGCGGGTCATAATATTCGCTCCAACGTTTTAACAGAATTAAAGTCTGCACGTTGTGCACTGAACCACTACTGAACGGAAACTTTCATGCTCAAGATCATCAACCATCGGAATATACGTGAAATCCGCCTGGCAAGACCACCGGTCAACGCACTCAACCCCGCCCTGATCAAGCTGCTGACACAGTCTCTGCGCTCGGCGGCAAGCGAATGCGATGCCGTGGTCATATCCGGGCAGGAGGGCCTGTTCTCGGCAGGCCTGGACGTGGTCGAGTTGATCCAGCTCGATCGCGACGGCATACAAAAATTCTGGCGCGCATTCTTTGATCTGCTGGACACCGTTGCCTGCTCCCCGGTACCTGTGGCCGCGGCCATCACCGGCCATTCCCCGGCAGGTGGCGCGGTCATTTGCCTGGTGTGCGACTACCGCGTGATGAGCCGCGGTGATTACCGCATCGGCCTGAATGAAACCCGGGTTGGCCTGATCATACCGCCGGTACTGCAAAATGCCATGGCCAGGTTGGTCGGGCCACGGGTTGCCGAGCACATGCTGGTGACCGGTGCCATGATCGACCCGGAAAAAGCTTTCCAGACGGGCTTTGTCGATGCCCTGGAAACAGGTTATGAGGCCACCATTGCGCACGCCCTTCAGTGGTGCGAAGAACTACTGTCGCTACCCCGTCATGCCATGCTCGGCAACCGGGCCAATGCACGTGCCCATTTCAAACAGGCGTTTGCCGGTCATACTTTTCAGATGAAACGCAAGCCGTCATGAAATCTCTGATTGCCCAGCTCCAAAACAAGCAATGATCTGCCCACAGAGATATCTACAGGCCTACCGGTCGGGCAGGATCCTGAATCCACTCACTCCACGAGCCGACATAAAGCCTGGAGCCATGAATTCCAGCCAGTTCAGCCGCAAACAGGTTATTACAGGCGGTGACGCCAGAACCGCACATATGCACGAGATCCTGCGCGTCGTGCTGTCCAACCAGTGCCCCGAGGCCAGCATGAATTTCCGCCGCTGATTTGAATGTGCCATCCGCGCTCAGGTTCAGGTTGTACGGGTAATTGACCGAACCGGGGATATGGCCGGCAACGGTATCGATGGGCTCGATTTTTCCTCTGAAGCGCTCTGGTGCCCGTGCATCGGCGAGTACAATCTGCTGCCTGTCCAAACCACTGATCACTTCTGCAGTGGACAACACCAGGTTGTCATTGCCTGCAAGGTTCGTGGCCGACTGAGCCGCTATCCGTGGCTGCCCGCTTTCCAACGCCAGCCCGGCTGACCACCAGGCCGGTATACCCCCATCAAGCAATGCAGCCTGGTCATGGCCGAAGTACTTCATCAGCCACCACAGCCGCGCAGCGATGCCGCCACCGGCATCGTCGTAGGCAACCAGCAATTTTCCAGGGCACCAGCCGGACCGGCCCAGAAACGATGCAAATTGATCTGCATCCGGCAAGGGATGGCGGCCACTGCCAGTACGTATCGGGCCGGAAAGATCATTGTCGAGGTGTGCGTACACGGCGCCGGGCAAATGTGATTCCAGGTAGTCTTCATATCCTGCACCAGGATCCTCCAGAACAAACCGGCAATCAAAAATAACACACGCTGTGTTTTCCAGCAGGGCACGCAGTGCCTGGGCAGACAACAAAATTTTCCTTACCATCAAAAGTATCCGCCTGAATGTTGCATGCGACTACCCAGGTTTAGCAAAATAGCCGCTGTAACACCCCATATCCTGTGATCCTGCCACTGCATAGAGGAAAGGGTATAAGACCTCCCCTCGCGAACAATTTCTTCATGTGAATATTCGTCATGACTGACTGCCAGCTTTAGCGGCACGGTAAATACTGCAGATACCTCCCGCTCATCGGGCCGCCAGATAAAAGACGGCTTGATCAACCCGACGACCGGCAAAACACGGTAGTCAGAAATGGTATCTATGCGGTCGAGGAACCCCAGCGGGGACACTTGTGAAAAATCCAGGCCAATCTCTTCCTGGGCCTCACGCAATGCGGTGGCGATGGCCGAGCGGTCTGCATGGTTAACCGACCCGCCGGGAAAACTGACCTGGCCGGCATGCTGATGCAACCGCTCAGAACGCACGGTTAACAGAATTTCAGGTTCAGGCTTGTCCAGAATTGGCACCAGTACGGCGGCCGTTCGATTGGGCCGCAACGGGTCTCCAGCGGCATTCCGCATCGCCTTGAGCTTAAGTGCAGATACGCCCTCGTCAAAAGGTGAAACAGCACTCAGTAAAATGGTGTGCAAATCAGATTGCATATCCCAACATGGTATCAATGACGGGTACCGCAGAACAGCGTACGGGAATGAAAATGCCCCGGCAATGATAACAATTGATCGACTGGCTAAAAAAGACCGGGCAGCGCGAACTACCCGGTCTTCAGGACACTAGGGGAGTATCTCGATCAACTTCAGATCAAACATCAATGCTTCATTCGGCCCGACCGGTGGGTTGCCACGCGCGCCAAATGCCAATTCCGGCGGCACGAAAATCTGCCAGGTTGCACCCTGCTTCATTAAGGGCAACACTTCCTGCCAGCCTTTCAACACCGTGTTAACATTGAACTCTTCCGGTTTCCCGCGGGCAAATGAACTGTCAAATTCCCGTCCATCCAGCTTCGATCCACGATAGTGAACGCTGACCCTGCTATCCAGGCCGGGACGTGGACCATCGCCTTCTTCAATGATACGGTACTGCACGCCGCTCGGGAGTGTGACGATGCCCGTCTTGGTTTTGTTGGCTTCCAGGAAAGCTTCGCTCTTGGCCTGATTTTCTTCAGACAGTTTGCGGAACTGTTCCACCTGCTCGGCGCGCACCTTTTCCTGCAGTGCGGTCAGCAGTACTTTCATTTCGTCAGGGCTGACTTTGGGCTCGTTATCTGCCACGATATCGCGAATGGCAGTAATCAGGGATTCCACGTCAAACTCAGTACTGCGACGCTTGATGTCGGCACCGATATCCCAACCTACCGAGTAGCTGAGCTTGCCTTTATCTGATGTTACATCCTGAGCTGTGGCAATGCCTGAGGTCAGCATGAATAAAATTGCTAGTGCGAGTCTGGATCGCATGGGTATTCCTCCAGAGGTTTTCTGTTCGCCGACCCAGTGCCGGTGAATAAAGGGAGGCTATTCTACAGGAGCAGCCCAAGATTTGTCATGCCCAAAGCAGTATCATTTTATGCTGGGGCCGTCAAATAGACTTCAACTACACATTCAAGTTCAGCCACCTGTTGGCAAATTTCACCACTTGCTTGTCACTCAATACTCCTGAAATCCTGGCAACGTGACAAATATAACTATATATCAATATGTTACAACAAGACAGCGCTTTGGCACGAAGCGTGCATTAATACAGCTACAGCATTCGATAACAGGAGTAACCAGTAATGAGTGTATTTTCCAGATTCACCGATATAGTCAACGCCAATATCAATTCCTTGCTGGAAAAGGCCGAGGATCCGGAGAAAATTATCCGCCTGATGATCCAGGAAATGGAAGATACGCTGGTGGAAATACGTTCTGCTGCTGCCAAATGTATCGCCGACCGGAAGGAACAGCAGCGCTACGTAGAATTCCTTGCACGCGAACAGCAGGATTGGGCCAAGCGGGCCGAATTGGCCGTCCGGCAAAACCGTGAGGACCTGGCCCGGGCGGCGTTGAAAGAAAAACAGACGCTCGCAGATGAAGCGGAGCAAGTCCAGCGCGAAACAAAAATGCTCAATGCGCAACTGGAAAAATTCAATTCGGATATTTCCCAGCTACAGAACAAGTTGAATGACGCAAAGACCCGTCAGCGCAGCATCGTCATACGCCACAAGACAGCTTCAACCCAACTTGCAGCGCGCAAACACATACATGATGACAAGATTGATGAAATGCTGTTCAGGTTCGAAAATGCTGAGCGCCGTATCGACCGGGTCGAGGCACAGGGCGAATCACTGGAAATGGGAAGGCGCAGCGGCCTGGCCGATGAAATTGCCGGACTGGAAGACGATGACCGGGTTGAAGATGCACTCGAAGCCCTGAAGGCCAGGGTCAGTAAGGCAAGTCCAAAGAAAGCGAATTCCTCACAGCAGGAGAAGAATGATGAATGATACGATCCCCATTTTATTCGTCACCGTTCTGGCGCCGCTGTGGATCATATTTCATTACATCACCAAAATGAAGACGGCCAAGGGCCTGACACCTGAGGACGAAAAAATGCTCACGGACGTGTGGGAATCCACCAAGAAAATGGAAGACCGCATCCAGACACTGGAGCGCATCCTGGATATTGAATCCCCCAGTTGGAGACAACGCCATGAGTGATCTGTACGAGCGCAAAAACCCGCACCGCCTGTATCGCGACCGGGAAAACGCCATGCTTGCCGGCGTCTGTGCAGGCCTGGCCAGCTATTTCGGACTGAACCGCAAAGGCTTGCGACTCATTGTAGCTGTGGCCACGGTATTCTTTTTCCCATTCATCATTCCTGCCTACATCATCCTGGCAATCATTCTCCCCGTCAGACCACAGGGTATTTACCAGGATGAAAGCCAGGAGAAATTCTGGCGTGGCGTCACCATGGCGCCGTCCGATGTTTTCAGTAGCCTCAGCCATCGGTTCCGGGAACTGGATTTGCGCCTGCAGAAAATGGAGGCTTATGTGACTTCCCGCGAGTTCGATATGGACCGCGAACTGGGCCGGAATTCCCGCTGAAAGTTCAAATTAAGCCACGTATGCGATGAAACGAGTGCTTTTCATGTCACAATGTAACGAATCAGGCCCTGTTTGCGTCAACTTATTGGTACTTCATGGGTACTTGTTACAGAGACACCTCGGCAAACAGGTCAGACCTGACAACAGGACACACAGATATGAGCCAATTTAAACAGGATAATAACGGAACCCTGGCTGATACCAAGCCACTGTTCGCATCCAGCTTGCTGGCCTTGTTTTACGTGCTGCGCGAGAATTTCGCCGGGCGCCGGGCGCCGGTAAAGCCTGCTGAGAATCCCCTACGGACAGAGGAAGAATAAACAGGTATTCATTTTACCCGTCCATATATATCTTCGTAGCGCTCGATATCATCCTCACCAAAATAGTCGCCGGTTTGCACTTCAATAAGATGTATATCCCTGTCACCCGGATTTTCCAGGCGATGCGGGGTTTCAACCGGAATATAGGTTGACTGGTTGGCTTCCAGCAGAAATTCTTCATCACCCAACCGGACCTTGGCGGTGCCCTGCACAACCGTCCAGTGTTCTGCCCTGCGGTGATGTAATTGCAGGGATAATACCTGGCCTGGCTTGACCACCAGCCGCTTGACTTTGCAATCGATGGCATCTTCCAAAACGGTGTAACTGCCCCACGGACGGTACACCGTTTTATGAAAAACCACGGCCTCGTGTTTGAGTTCTGATAACTGTTCCACCACCTGTTTAACGTCCTGCGCATGGTTCCTGTCTGCAACCAGTACAGCGTCTCCGGTATCAACAATAACCAGGTCTTTTACACCCACCGCAGCGACCATGCGGTCTTTACTCTGAATAAAACAGTCAGTCGAACCGACCAGGACGGCTTTACCACTAATGCGGTTACCGCTTTCGTCCGATTCATACAATTCAGAAATTGCTTTCCACGAACCGATATCACTCCAGCCAAAATCACTGACAACGACCGCCGTGTTATGCGCCCGTTCCAGCACCGCATAATCAACAGAAATTGACGGACACTCGCTGAATAATTCTGCCGGAAACTCAATCGGAGCCCGTGATTTGTCGGTGGCCTCCCACACCCGGGCTGCGGTGCTATGAACATCCGCTGCGCAATGGGCAAGTGATTCAAGGAATGCACTTGCCTGGAAACAGAATATACCGGAATTCCAGTGAAACTCACCAGACTCCAGGTAACGGATTGCGGTCGCTTCATCCGGCTTCTCAACAAATTCAGCCACCCGGTAACCGCCACTCATGGTCAATGCTTCTCCCTGGCGGATATATCCGTACCCGGTTTCTGGCTGCGTCGGGTGAATACCGAACGTCACCAGGTAACCGTCAGTGGCCAATTGGACTGCTTCGCGGACAGCGGCTTCAAAGTTACGCAAATTGGCTACCAGGTGATCGGCTGGCATAACCAGTAACATTGCACCCTCACCCAGGAACTCCTGTACGCACATTGCAGCGAGCGCTATCGCGGGTGCTGTATTTCGTCCCATGGGTTCAAGTAAAAACTTTTCATTGCCGCTCCCACCGGGTAAACCATTGTAGAGATCGCGCGTATAGAAATAGTAATCGCGACTGGTCACGGTAATCACAGGTGCGTTGCCAGCTACCGCCCTCGCCCGCAATAATGTTTTCTCGGCCAGGGTTTCACCATCGACCAGTTCCATGAAAGGTTTGGGATGAGCACGGCGGGACACCGGCCATAAGCGCGTGCCGGCCCCGCCTGAGAGGATGACCGGAATTAGCGGTGCCTGCGAGTCGTTTTGGCTCATGAATAATTTCCTGCTCTGATTCCGCTTGTTGCAATCTCATTAATAACAGCCTGCAGGGACTGCTCGAAAGAAGCAGGCCTGATATCAAAAACCTCACCGATCCTGTGCGTGTCCAAAACAGACCATTTGGGTCGCGCTGCAAGTTGGGGAAACTGTGTGCTGGACACTGGTTTCAGCCGGGGCTCTTGTGCCAGTAAACCTGCGCTGATCGCCAGGTGAAATATTTTGTGTGCAAAATCATACCAACTCACGGCCTGATTATCACAATAGTGGAAAACGCCACCACGATTCCCGCAACCCGTTGTTTGCCACTTCCTGATAACAGCATTGCTGGCCAGTGCGAGGTTGCGCGCCCATGTCGGACAACCACGCTGATCATTCACGATCTTTAGTACCAGGCCCCTGCGCGCGAACTCCAGCATGCTCAGGACGAAATTCTTTCCATGCGAAGAGTACACCC
>QIKV01000065.1 GCA_003233115.1 Oceanospirillales bacterium | reverse complement strand
TTGCAGCACGCCAGCCCCCGCATTCTGAAGTTGATGAAACGACCCGCGGCATCCGAGCAGACGCTGCAGCGGGTGCAGGCTTGGCGTCGGCGGGTGCAGGACCTCACTTTACGTAGCACCTTCATCGTCGGGTTTCCCGGCGAAACCGATGCTGAATTCAACGAACTCCTGGATTTCTTGCGTGAGGCAGAGCTCGATCGGGTCGGGGCGTTCATGTATTCACCGGTGGAAGGTGCCGCTGCCAACGATCTGCCTAACCCAATTGCCGAGGAACTGCAAGAGGATCGCCTCGAACAGTTCATGGCAGTACAAGCCGGGATCAGTGCCCGGCGTTTACAGAGAAAAATAGGCCAGACCTTGCAGGTTCTGGTGGACACCATTGAGGATGGGGTGGCGATCGCCCGTAGCAGCGCCGACGCCCCGGATATCGACGGGGTGGTACGGGTCGTCGAGGCTCCGTCTCTGCACCCCGGCGAGTTTGCCGAGGTGCTTATTACCGGCAGCGACGAGCATGATCTGCTGGCGAAATTGCCAACGGGATAAGTGCGCGGGTTTATGGTTGCCGTAGCGCACGTAAAGATCCAGTCGTCAGGCGTCAGGCGTCAGTCGCCAGACGTCTATTATTCCAATTCGCAGTAGAAAGCGTAATAAATAGAGTCTGCTCAGGAAGTCAGCACGTTGCCATCTGATACAGATAGCCGCGTCAACCAGACTCATCATCCCTGGCCCCATCTTCGTCATCCCGGGCCCTATTTGCGTCATCCCGGGCGTAGACCCGGGATCCATAGAGCGGCCGTGGTAACACCAGCAGTCGGCGTTAACCGGTGTAGCCAAAAGGCGCGAATAGCCACTGTAGCGTACCTACAACAAGCAAGACGGTATGCCCACTGCGTGGTCATGGTTTCTTCACTTGGATTCCCGTCTACGCGGGAATGACGAATGGGAGGGGGGCGGCAGCTTGTCCATGGCCGTGGTTCGCGGTAAGGGGCCAGGGCAAATCCCGTAGGGCGATCGGCATGGAAGCCGGTTGGCTCGTTGCCAGCTTATGGACGAGCTGTCGACGAACGCCCGCAGCCCAGCACGCACCCGTGCCGTCGCTTACCGGCTCAGCCAAGGTAACTGGCTGTCCCTCGTTGCATAGCCGTAGAAAAGAAGGTAAGTCGTTATTGTTAAGAATAATTTTAAATTGTATTGAAACTGTAAGGTGTAACCCATTGTATCTCTTCATAATCTGCGAATATGCTTATAGCAACGGAGTCCACAGCAGGATGTGAAGGTGTCAGATCAGGGAAGCTTATTTCGTCGTAAAGTGTTTACCGCGCAGCGCCACTCGGCACTGGGTAGCATCCATCTGGCGACTCCGCTTGTCCATTGAGTGGTTGCCCGCTTCGTGACGCTATTTGCCATCAGCCTGGTGGCCTTCCTGTACTTTGGCCACTACAGCCGCCGGGCCATGGTAGCCGGTGAGCTGGTTTCCAATGCAGGGTTGATCACTCTGAGTGCCACAAGCCCGGACCTAGTCACCCGCACCCTGGTCCACCAGCAGTTGACCCGTGGTCAACTGCTGGTGGAATTAGATCAGCCGCTGGACAGCACCACCCTGGGCAACACCCACGCCATCATCCTGGCCCAGTTGCAGGCGCAACGGACCGGTCTTGAAGCGGACCTGCTCTCGCAGCGGCAACTGGCTGCTAGCCGGCACCAGGATTTGTGCGAGCGCATCGCTTCTCTGACTGCGCAGCAGGCGGAGATCGAAGACCTGACGAGCCTGCTTGTTGCTGCGGCACCTTGTACCTCCCTGGCTGGAGCCTCAACCGCGCAACGTACCGGGGTTGGCTTACTGACATATAGCGCTAACTGTCGACTGAACTGTAACAAGCTGGCTGTTCACGTGTAGATGGGCAGCCAGCCATTTTAGGACAATAGAATTTCCTATGAAAAAAATACTCTTGTTGACCATCATGGTGATTACGATATCCATCCTAACTGGGAACGGGGATACTTATGCTGCGACAAATTTGAAAGAGAAATCCCCAACAATGCCAACCCAAGTCTTGGCACCCATTGTTGTAAAAGTAGGCGCACCGGCCTTGTGGAGAGTATCTAATGGCCGGCATACACTCTGGATTATCACCCGTATTCCGTATATAAAAGATAGTTCACAATGGAATGACTACCCCATCAAAACGATACTTAAACATGCTCAGGCATTTATTAGCCTGCCGAATCTAAAGGCTACTCGTGGTTTCACTTGGCTGTGGGTAAAAATGTCACTCGAAGATGCCTGTAAAATCCAAAATGGAGGTACTCTTTCATCTGTTTTACCGAAACAGCTTTATGCTCGCTGGAGAGTACTTTGGAGACAATACGGCGATGATGATACATCTGTGAATCGATTGACACCGGGGTGTGCGGCCCTGCGTCTTAGGACTCAATTCGAAAAGAAAAATAATTTTCGTGGCCATCCAGTTCAACAGGAATTGCTTGCTATCGCTAATAAAGGGGACCTTAAGATATTTAGTCCTGGGTACATCATCTATGATACTAAGAATTTTGTCATGGCGCAGATAAGGAAGAGCAACAGCAATGGTCTTGCCTGTTTTCGAGCTACCCTTAATTTTGTACAATCGCTACATGAAATGCAGCAGGAATATCACGCTTGGGCGATTGGAGACGTGAAAGAACTCCGTAAAATACTTAATGCTAAATGGCGTAATGGGATGGCTGATGCATGCGACCTAAGTTCGAGCGATGAGATGAGGCTTGGTTTGAGCCGCGTAGAGCAAGGATTTATGGATAGCTGGATGAAAAGTGTTAAACTTGCATTAAAGAAATATGACGTCAGCGTTGCGGTTGTCCATTCTTTTGGGATGGACCCTCATGGATATAGATCAGCGCTGCTAAAAGCCGGATATCGTATTAAAAGAAACTGATTTTATCGTCTATAACTGTCAGGTCCCCTATGATTCCATAGCACCCAGGAGCTAGGCTCTGTTTGTTGCTCGAGAAGCTTTGCAAGACCTCTTTGACCAGCGAGATCACGTATGAATCGGCACCTTCACGCCAACGCCACGACGACCCCGAAGATCCGCGCTTATATTCAGCAATCGACCGCCAGTCACCGGGGTCTGGCACGAAAACTGGGGGTCAGTGTTGACACCATTCTTCGTTGGCGCAAGCGTACCGATGTGTATGACGCCTCGCCTACGCCACACCGCTTGCAAACCACCCTCACGCCGGCGCAGGAGGTGGTTACGGTGACCTTGCGGCGTACGCTGCTGTTGTCGCTTGATGACTTGCTGGTGGTGGTCCGGGAGTTTCTCAATCCCGCCGTGTCGCGGTCCGGTCTGGACCGTTGTCTACGCCGCCACGGGGTATCGGATCTGCGTGACCTGATACCCAAAATCGAAGGTGAGCTCGCCCCCAAAAAGTCTTTCAAGGACTATGTGCCGGGCTTGGTCCACATCGATATCAAGTACCTGCCACAGATACCCGACGAAACAGCTCGCCGTTATCGGCTCGTGGCCATCAACCGTGCCACCTGCTGGGTGTACCTACGCATCTATGTTGACCAGAGTGAAGTCAGCAGTACTGATTTCCTACGCCGCCTCAAGCGCACCGCCCCCATGAAGATCGTCAAGCTTCTCACCGACCACGGCAGTCAGTTCACGGATCGCTTCACCAGCAAGAAAAAAACTCCTTCAGGTCACCACACTTTCGATCGTGAATGCGCCTCGCTGGGCATTGAGCATCGTCTGATCCCACCCCGCCATCCACAGACCAACGGCATGGTCGAACGCTTCAACGGGCGTATCAGCGAAGTGTTGCACACCACCCGCTTCAACAGTGCCGAACCATTAAGTACCACGCTCGCGCGCTATGCCGTGCTCTACCATCAACAACTGCCACAAAAGGCTCTGGACCACCGCGCCCCCATTGAAGCCATGAAGGCATGGCGGCGTACCCACCCAGAGTTATTCGTAAAAGAATACGTAAACTTGCGGGATCCGACAATCACCTATCAAGGATCAATTGTAGTGAAGTTTTATTCAATGCTTTCAAGATTAACAATTGCCGCGCAGCTGGCTGTTCTGCTGACCTCAGTTGCGCCTGCCTTCGCGCAGACCGTGGGCGGTCAGCCGGCGGTTGTGGCATCGCAGGCGCAGAGCCTTGCGGCGGTGGTCGTTACGGCACCGCCATCGCCCTGGTGGACGGTTACCTCGGGGGGGGGGCACGTACTGGTCGTGATCGGCGTACCGGATGCTCTTACCTCTCAAGCGCATTGGAAAAGCTATCTATTCGGGAACGCCCCATTACACGCGCAATACCTTATCAGGCGGCCAGAGATCTCTTTCCATTTGGGCTTCAGCTGGCTGTGGAAGCGACACCGGCTGACCGCAGCATGCCGGCTTGGCACAGGGCAGCACCTGCATGACCTGCTCGATGCTGCCGACTATGCACAGTGGCAGGAGCTCTGGCAGCGTTACGGTTATGGTAATGATGGAATTGACCATGAGGCTCCGGGGTGTGCAGCGCAAAAACTATTGGATCGATTCACTGTGGTCAACAAACTGAACGGTTCCAAAGATGTTTGGAAGCACTTCAACCAACTTGCACGTACACATGCCGCAAAAATTATCAGGCCTGAATACTGGATTGTGCGACCCCAGCATTTCTTTATAGCGCAGGCGAAGCAGTTCGGTAATCCCGGCCTCAATTGCATGAAAAGTGTACTTATGTTTGTTGGTCGCGATTTGCCGCGGATCCGGTTGCAAAACCGCTTGTGGGCTTCCGGACATATCGCGCGCTCTTTTGCGGTTCCGCTAACGTATGCACATGATTGCGGCGTTACGGTACAAGATGGTGATGTGTGGTCCGGAATCCCCAACCCTATCGTGATGGCTAGGTTGCGCTGGGTTGACGCTGCGCAGACCCTGCTGCGCAAGTACACCTTGGGCATCGCGGTTCTGTCTTATTCACAAATCAGGACTGGTTATCTCGAATCCCTGAAAAAACGCGGGTACACGGTCCACGCGCCGGGGGATATTGAGGACAGCACTCTGGACAGGTAAGCGGGATGAGACGTTTGCAGCCGCGGCCTACGTTTTCCATTTGCCGGACGATAGCGATTGCGCTCAGCCTGGCACTGCATGTGGCCTTGCTGGTACGCCTTGCCATGCCCCCACTGGGGCGTAACTGGAGCGCACGAGTCGCCAGCCCGGTTTACGATGGACACCCATTACAGGTGTATCTGGACGAGCGCTCGCCCGCCATGGTGAGAAATCAGACCAGCACGGTAGTGCAACCCGCCCGCCTGCTACGGCAACCGCGCAGGCCGCCGGTGAGCCATGCGCATGCCCCGGCCCAGAGGCAGGTGGCAACGCCACCGCCCGCGCAGGGTCGTGCGCGGGCGCTCTCGACGCGTGTACCTGCCACGCTCGATTTACGTTTGTCCGCGCAGAGGCCGCTCGCTTGGTTGCCGAAGTACGCATCTGCTCGCCTGCTTCCGGGTCGGTCGATGCTGCCGGGCCGCTCGCACCCGGTCGAGCATGGGTTGCGATTCCGTTTCCAACCCCCGCAACGCGAGCTGGCGTTGCGCAGCTTGATGAATCTCGTATGCGGATCACTGGCGGTCGTAGCCGATGAGCCGCCGCCGCAGCGCCTGCGGCTGGGCATGACACGGCACATGCTATGGCTGGCTAAGCGTGCCTACCACTGCCACTGAGTTGCAGGATTCGATAGGCTATTTCAGCAAAAGAACCGGGTCAGAGCACCTTATGGTTTCCGGCAAGCGGTCGCTACCACCAAGCCGGCCGACAATTGCGCCCGCCCCAACATCAACGCCTCGCGCCGCAAATCCTGCCACCGCAGCGCAGTGTCAGCAAGTGCAATCCCAATTCCCGGGTCAGATTGCCGCTTGCTTGGCTTCGGCATGCTCCCGTATACGCTTGATCATGGCGAGCAGACCGTTGGCACGGGTCGGGGATAGATGCTTGGCCAGTCCGATGTCACGGATGAAGTGCAGATCGGTAGCCAGGATTTCCTCAGCGGTGCGTCCAGAGTAGACCCGTAGCAGTAATGCGACCAGCCCCGAAACGATGGCTGAGTCACTGATAGCTTGATACTCAAGGCGGTTCATATCGCCTGCACAGGTCATCCACACCATTGACTGGCAGCCCTGTACGCGATGTGACTCGGTTTTGAACTCGGCCGGCAAATCCTGAAGTTTTTTCCCCAGGTCGATCAGGTACTGGTAGCGCTCGCTCCAATCACCGAACAGAGAGAACTCGTCGATGATCGCTTGTTGGGCTATGGCAGGTGTGGCTTCATTCATGATTCGACAATCTTCCAACGAGTTCCCTGGGCATTGTCCTCGATCACGATGCCTTTTTGTGCAAGTTCGTCACGAATGCTGTCGGCCCGGGTAAAATCACGACGCTGGCGGGCTTCGCTGCGTTCGGCCAGCAGGCGTTCGATATGTTCAGCATTCAGGTCAAGATCTTCCACTCCGTGCTTGAACCACTCCTCGGGATCCTGTTCAAGCAGTCCGAGAAACTGTGCACATCCCACGAAGTTAGCCAGTGTCTCGCCACCCTGTTCTCGTCGAGCCGTATCGGCCAGTTGCGCCAATTCGGCCAGGGCCGCGGGGGTGTTCAGGTCATCCTCCAGCGCAGCCAGAAAGGCAGGGTGAAGCAGCTTGCTGCTGGCTGCCGGGCGACCCAGGTCGCGGAGCAGACCATACCAGCCATCCAGGGTTGCACGGGCTTGAGCAAGTGTCTCGTCGGACCATTCCAGGGGTTGACGATAATGGGCCTTGATCAGCATCAAACGTAAAACTTCGGGTGGGTATTGTTGCAACAGATCGTGCAGCAGTCGCACGTTGCCCAGGGATTTCGACATCTTACGGCCGCCGAAGGTCAGCATGCCGTTATGCAGCCAGAAGCGGGCAAAGGGCGTACCGCTATGCGCACAGGTACTCTGGGCAATCTCG
>QIKV01000022.1 GCA_003233115.1 Oceanospirillales bacterium | reverse complement strand
GATTTCATTTCGCCGATCCCAATCGAAACGAGTTAGCCGTATGGTCAGATCAATAGTATGGTGCAAGGTGCGCTTAACAAGGTGCTGCAGCCGACAGCCAACCCGCTACGCGGTTTATCCGCAGCTGAGCCTGGTCGTTAGCCTCTTGATAGAGTATGCATAGTATACTAATATTATATGCATAGCCTAAGGAGGCAAATATGAGAACAACTCTTGATTTACCTGAGAAGCTTCTAAACGAGGCAATGAAGATAACCCGTACAGGCACTAAAACAGGGGTCATAGTCCTTGCCCTGCGAGAATTAATTAGAAAATCAAAGATTACTGATCTAAAGAAGTACAGAGGGAAAATTGATCTGAATATTGATCTGGATGAACTTCGAAATCGTCATTGATGGGTGTTCTGGTAGATACATCGATATGGATTGATTACTTCAAGGGAGGTGATGACTCAACCGACTTGAGCCCTCTTATCGACGAAAACCTTGTTGTAACTAATGACATAATATTGGCTGAGTTAGTACCCTACCTAAAAATAAAAAAGCAAGTTGCAGTAGTTAGGTTGCTTCAAGAAATCAACCGACTCCCTATACAGATAAACTGGGATGAAATAGTAGAGTTTCAGGTAAGATGCCTGAAAGCTGGCGCTAATGGGGTAGGTATTCCTGATCTAATAATTGCGCAAAATGCCAAGGTAAATAACTGTAAGATTTATTCTCTTGATAAACACTTTCGTTTATTGAAACAGGTCATAAACGTCAAACTGTATTGACAGCGAGGCTAACAAGGCACTCCAGTTCGTTGTGGCCTTCGGACTCCACCTGACGCCGCTACGCGGGCGCAGCTTAGCTTAACGTCCAGGCTGGATGCAATACAGCACTATGGTGAAAAACCGGATGCTTTCCATTTCCGTGATCATTGCGATCCTGATTGGCTGGGTCCACATCAACCTGTTGTTTAGGGGTTTCTATTACTTCGTTACCTATTCCAACTTTTAGTGTTCGTTCAATGTGGTAACTGCAGGTTCAGCCGCTTACGACTTCCTGCTCGAATATAAGCTCAACCGCTGGCTCCCGCCGGTTGTAATGGCTGGACATCACCCGCCCGTACGCACCGGTATTTGCGACCAGCATGATGTCACCTTCGTAGCTTTGCGGCAGGAAACGGCTCTCACCCAGTACGTCGCCGGATTCACAGATCGGTCCTACCACGCTGTACTTCTGCGTTGCCTGCTCATCGAGACGGGACAGATTGACAATTTCGTGGTACGCACCATACAGGGCCGGGCGGATGAGTGAATTCATTCCGGTTTCCAGTCCAAGGTAGTGACGCTGGCCTTTTGACTTTGATTGTGTCACCCGTGCAAGCAATACACCGCTCTCAGCGACCAGGTAACGACCTGGCTCCAACCAGACTTCGAGCCCCGGTTCAGAGCCAATAATCTCACCCAGCAAGCGGTCCAATTGCTGCCTATCCAGCGCCGCCTGGCCAATCCGGTCAGGTACACCCAGGCCCCCTCCCAGGTCTATTACCTGCACCTCAGGGAAAAGTACAACAACATCCAGCATGCGCCGCAATTGCTCACCCCACACAGCCGCATCATTAACACCACTGCCGGTATGTGCATGCAGACCGGTGACGCGAATATCATTTTGTAGCAGGAACGTCTGCAAGTCCGTAAGCTGGTCAATTGAAATACCAAACTTGGAGTGCGAACCGGAGGTGACGACCTTTTTATGGTGGCCATGACCGACATCCAGATCGACTCGAAGAAACACTTCCTGACCGGCAAACAACTCCGTCCATTCGCGCAGAGGGTGGACATTGTCAATCGTGACCTGTACCCCCAGATCAACCGCTTCACGGTATTCGTCCCGACCTGCGAAATTTGGCGTAAACAGGATTTCCTGCGCCGCCAGCCCCGGGACTGCCGCCAGTAGATGGTGGATCTCCGCAACGGAAACGCAGTCAAAGCCCGTGCCTTGTGCATGCAGCGCGCGCAGCACGTCGGGATGATCGTTGGCTTTCATTGCATACAGGATACGGCTCACGGAGTCCATGCCCAGCAATGCCTGTGCAGAACGGCGCACGGTATCCAGGTGATAGACAAAGGCTGATGCTCTGCCGTCCATCAATTGCTCCAGCCGGGCTGCCTGTTCACGCCACCAGGGCACTGCCACGGGCGGCTGAGCGGGGCTGGTCAGCACCATCCAGCTATCACCAAACTCCGGGCTCTGCCCCGCCTGTGGGGAAATTAGTAATTCATGCAGTTTCTGCACTAGCCGGTCAGCGTGATCTTGATCTACCACAAGCGTCAGGTTCAGGTCGTTGGCGGACTGCGTGACCATGTGAACCCTGCGGTCCTGAAACACATCCAGCGCTTCTGACAGGCGGCCCAGTATGGTGCGAATCGCGTTGCCAACCAGGCTGATGGAGACACAACCGGGGCGTAGCTGTACGTCGCAAAGTAGCGACAGGTCGCTGACCATTGCATGCAGGGCTTGCTCGTCACCCACGCCCGGGCGACCAGGGTCCAGGCTCACGGTTACACTGGACTCAGAGGTGGAAACCAGGTCAATGGAAAACCCGTGTCGCTGGAAGCATGCAAACGCGTCTGCAAGAAAACCAACTTGCCGCCACATCGAAGGATTGTCCATCATGACCAGTGTTATATGACTGCGGCTGACGATACCCTTGACCTGTGCATCGGTCTCTGCTGTGCGCGGACCAATACGAGTACCCGTAATTTCCGGTCGGCCTGTATCCCTGATGTGTATTGAAATGCCTGCCTGCTTACAGACACGTACGCTGGGTGGATGGAGAATTTTAGCCCCCATGGACGCCAGTTCCTGGGCTTCACTAAAGCTGAGGCGCTGGAGCAGGTTAGCGTGTGGTACAACCCGGGGATCTGCCGTGAATATGCCCGGCACATCGGTCCATATCTCCAGCTTTTCGGCCTGCAGTCTCGAGGCGAGACAGGCAGCGGAAGTATCAGAACCACCACGGCCCAGCAACCAGGTTTCTCCTTGCGGCCCGGCTACGATAAAACCCTGTGTTATATGTATTTTTCCCGTTGCAGCCAATGTTGAAGCCAACTCTGGTGCCTCCCAGGCGCCACAACTGGCGGACAAGGGTGAATCGTCGCGCCCGCCGTCCGCCACCAGTAGATCGGTGGCATCGTGTAAATGTATGTCGATCCCGTCGCGCTGCAACACCTGTTGACCCAGCGCACTGGAAAGCCGCTCACCACCAGCCAGTATCATTGCCTGGTGAGTCGCCTGATGTGCCATCTGGTGATCCGGATCCTGCCCGGCAAGCGCCAGCAGATCTGCCCATGCCTGCTGGAATGCGCTACCTGGCTGCAGGCCAAGGCTGGTAAACAACACGCTATGGCTGGATTCGATTTCCGCAAGGATTGCCTGCCGATCACCGTTCCTGTGGGCAACGGCGAGGCGGCTCAGCAAGTCCGTGACCCCACTCAGGGCAGAAACAACGATCAGGGTATGCCAACCGTCAGCAATACGTTGCTGTGCCTGCCTGGATATGGTGTCCCAGTACGCCGCCTGGCTGACGCTGGTTCCACCAAACTTCATCACCATCCAGCGACAGGGAATGTCTTGATTCATAATTTTTGTGCCTAAAACCAGCCCGTATATTTTAACTCGGGTTCGGGTGCAGTATGCGGGTTAAAAAAAAGGCCTCCGCTTGGGAGGCCGTCTGAAACAGGTCCTCGGTGCGGAATCAGGCGCTGAGGCTTGCCTTCATTTTATTCATTGCATTAACTTCCAACTGCCGGATCCGTTCAGCCGATACGCCATAGCGGTCGGCCAATGTCTGCAAGGTCGCCTTGCTGTCTGACAGCCAGCGACTGCGGATAATATCCTGGCTACGCTCATCCAACTCGCTCAGACCCTGGTATAACAGGCCGTTCTGGTATGACTCCATATCAGAAGCTTCAACCTCGAACTCCGGGCTTGCAGAATCACTGACCAGATAAGCTGAGGGTGATACGTAAGGTTTGTCATCATCATCCGAACTGGATGATAAATCAAAGCCGATATCCTGGCCTGAAAGACGCGACTCCATCTCCAGTACCACTTCCGGCTTGACGCCGAGGTTCTTCGCGACCGTGTTAACTTCCTCCATATTGAGCCAGCCAAGCCGCTTCTTGGATTTGCGCAGGTTGAAGAATAACTTCCGTTGGGCCTTGGTCGTAGCCACTTTCACGATGCGCCAGTTACGCAATATGAATTCGTGCATTTCTGCCCTTATCCAGTGGACGGCAAAGGACACCAGGCGGACTTCGCGTGAAGGATCAAAACGCTTCACTGCCTTCATCAAGCCGATATTGCCCTCCTGGATAAGATCACCCAGTTGCAAGCCGTAGCCGCCGTAACCCTTGGCAACATGCACAACGAAGCGCAGATGTGCCAGAACAAGACGCCGTGCGGCATCCAGGTCACCTTCTTCCAGGTACCGGCGTGCCAGATCTTTTTCTTCTTCCAATGTCAACATCGGAACTTTGTTCACTTCCTGAATATATGCATCCAGACTGCCTGTACCGGCAGGAACCAGTAGATGGCTGGGAACAAGTGCTGTATTCATGAAACCTCCTTTACGCAAGCGGTCAAGTGTAACATTTTTTGCCCTGCTATTCAGAAAAATCACACTAAACAAGGTAAAAAGAACACTTGGCAAGTCCTTGCGAACCCGCCACCACCAAACCGCATTGCTTTAATTATCTACTGTAGGATTTGACTCCGCTCAATGCGTTTTGTTCCATGTTCAGCGCCGGCCGAGGCGGCTACCAACCCGCAGCACACGCAGGTGTCGCTGCACAGATATCCATGCGCCTGACCAACCCAGCAAACCGCCCCCAAGCAATAGCCATAGCATGTTGCTGCCCCCGGGTCCGCGCAGGCTAAAAACGGTGCCGTAGGTTTCAAGCAGCAATCCGAGCGGACCGGCCAGGTAAAATATTGCAAGGTACAAAAGAACGATGGCAAGCGCGCTGCCCATCAATCCATACCAAATGCCGGTATAAAGAAATGGCTGCCTGATAAATGCATTGCCGGCGCCAACCAGGGCGAGGATTTCAATTTCCTCGGCACGCGAGGCCACATCGAGTCGAATGGTGTTGGCAACCACAACCACCACGGCAAGCCCAAAAAGAATTATCAAAACGGTGACAATGGCTCTTCCCAACTCCAGCATGCGACCCAGTCGCTGCAGCCATTTGTAGTCAAATTGGATCTCTGCAACGCTATTAACCGATTGCAGGTAAGCGGTCAGTTCAGCCACGCTTTCTTCTACCTGTTTGGTTGAGCCCGGTTGCGGACTAATCTGCATCACCCAGGGAAGCGGGTTTTCTTCAAGTAAATCCAGCGATTCACCAAATCCCGATGCTTCACGGAAGTTAACCATACCTTCGGCAGGGCTGACTACGACTACTTTTTCCAGTTGCAACCGCTTCTCAAGCTCATCCGCCACACGCAGGACTTCAACTTCTCCGGTATCGGATGCAAAAAATACCGTGACCACGTTCCACTCGTCCCGGTTCAGGTTAATACTCCCCAGGTTGGTCAGGGCGACGTATAGGCCCAGTGGCAGAAACATGGCAATTCCGAGTACCAGCACCGTCATCAGAGTTCCCACTTTATGCTGCAGCAACACGCCCAGGCTGGAAAAGAAGCTGTAGCTGTGACGACGCAACCAGGCCCGGTTTTTTCGGCGGATTTGCTGCAGGGATACCATTTACACGCCCGCCGGAATATCGTCAGCCAAACGGCCACTGGACAACACCAGGACGCGCTTATGCATCTGGCGAATCAGGTCGAGATCGTGGCTGGCGATTAAAACAGTCACCCCCTGTTCACTGACGTCTTCGAACAGTGCAAACAATTCGCGTGACAGGGGCGGATCTAGATTCCCGGTCGGCTCGTCTGCCAGCAATAACGGCGGCATAGCTACAATGGCCCGGGCAATGCCCACGCGCTGCTGTTCGCCACCCGACAACGTCAGGGGCCAGGCCTTCTCCTTGCCCAGCAATCCCACCTTGTCCAACGCTGCACGTACACGTTTGCGGATATCTGCATACTTCAGCCCGGCGATCATCAATGGCAGGGCCACATTGTCAGCCACAGTTTTATCCCTGAGCAATTTATGATCCTGAAAAATCATACCGGTACACTGGCGTACCAGGGGCGCGAGCCTGTCCGGTGTTGTACTCAGGTTGCGATTATTAACGATGACCTGGCCACGGCTGGCCCGCTCCAGCATCATGACCAGACGTAACAATGTACTTTTTCCGGCACCTGAATGGCCGGTCAGAAAAACCATGCTGCCACGCTCAATGGTAAAACTGACATCGGCCAGTGCGCGACCGCCGCCCGGGTAGAGTTTACTGACCCTGTCAAATTTGATCATGGGTTAACTCGATTGCCGTAAAACCTGAATGTGGGCCAACTGCAAAATAACCTAAGCTGTCAGTGCCTGCCACCGTGGCCTTTGCTGTGTCGTTGGGGACTGCGCCGGCTACCGTGGCGTCTGGCTTGTTTTGGGCGTTTGGGCGGCGGCGGGATGACAATCTCAGGCAGCATGTCCGCGCTGGCTGAATCAGTTTCGATGGGGTAACCAATAAATTCTTCGATCTCAGGCAGATGGAAAGCAGAATCCTCACAGGCGAAACTGATTGCTTCGCCACGCGCTCCGAGGCGGGCAGTGCGGCCAATGCGATGGACATAGTCGGGTGCATCCTGCGGCAGATCAAAATTGAACACGTGGGTCACGTCAGGAATGTGCAGACCCCTGGCCGCCACATCAGTGGCCACCAGTACCGGTATATCACCATCATGAAAACGCTTTAACAACTTTTGCCTCTGCTCCTGACGGACGCGCCCCGAAATAACGGCTGCTGAAATCCCATTGGCGTTCAAAGTACGCCCTACCCGGTCTGCTGCCGCGCGCGTATTGGTGAACACCATGGCGTGGAATTTG
>QIKV01000148.1 GCA_003233115.1 Oceanospirillales bacterium | reverse complement strand
TTGTGGTGCATATTGGGCGGATGACCGCTTTCCTTGATATCCAACTCCGATCTTGACATAAGTATCAATAGTGATACTATTTTTTGTGCGTGACCTGACAAAAATCCTCAGGCAAATGAACGAAAATCCCAATGGGGTTTGGTTCACTAATGGTAAAGCCAAGCCGTACCAGGTCAGGCAGGTATTACGTGCTATTAAGATATTAAAGGTGAGCAATGATCTCTGAAGCTGACAAATATACCTATCGTGTTACCTGGTCAGAAGAAGATGGCGAGTTTGTTGGCTTATGTGCTGAGTTTTCACAACTTAGCTGGCTTGCAACGGGCCCGGAAGAAGCCTTGAAGGGCATTCGTTCAGTGGTCAAAGACTGCATTGAAGATATGGCAAAGAATGGTGAAGTTATTCCCAGGCCAATTGCAACCCGGCAATACAGTGGGAAGTTCATGGTTCGGATCCCACCTGAAGTGCACCGCCAGTTGGCTACACAAGCCGCGGAATCGGGTGTAAGCCTGAATCGTATCGCCAGCGCGAAATTAGCGCACTGACGATAGTTTCGTTTTCACCACCGCACGTTTCCGCGGAAATATATTATGTTAAATAGCCAGCCAAAACAGGCTGGGATTGCCTACAGGTTTAGAAGCATTTGCTGGTATCCATCCATACGTAGATCACGCATATTAGTAGTATCATGATCAACATGAACAAATATACGGCAGTAGTTCAAAGAGATGGTAATTTCTGGATTGGATGGATTGAAGAAATCTGTGGTGTGAATTCTCAGGGGGAAACGAGAACGGAATTATTGGAAAACCTCCGTTCTGCTCTTCAAGAGGCCCTTCAAATGAATCGGCTTGATGCCCGAAATGCGGCAGGTACCACATTTGAAGAAGTCCAGATTTCTGCGTGAAGAGACGCAAGTTTCTGTCACATTTGCGGGCACGTGGATGCGAACTCGTCCGCGAAGGCAGTAATCACTCCTGGTGGGGAAATCCGGAAACAGGCGCCAGGTCAGCCGTTCCAAGACATTCAGAGATCAGTGATATTTTGTGTCGTAAAATTTGCATAGATCTTGGTATAGGAAAACCATAAGATTCTTGCATCGCACCATTGTCCCCGCCAATCATTGTACTGTCTCAATATAGACTGCTATCATTGCGCCGCGGCGTTGAACTGATTCGCCATCGCGGCGATATCCGCCAGGCCAATCAGTTAGAGAAGTGGCTGGAGGCGTTACTGGGTGAATTTCAGGATCATATACTTGATATGAACCGGGAACTTGCACAGCTTTGGGGCAGGCTGTGCGTGCCCCACCCGCACTGGGTAGACAGTATATTCCGTACGTTTCCGCGGAAATTTATTCGATTACTGATAAGGACTTCGGGTCCTGGGCGGTGTGCCAAACGCGCAGAACGGACACTACCAGGTCATGTTGCTCGTAGTAGATGACATATCGATCAACCGGAAATGATTGGATGCCCTGGGCAATATCCGGTCTGTCCACACCCATCCCGGGTTGGCTGGCAAGCAATTCGCAGATTGCCTGCAACCTTGAAATGTATTCATCAGCCCTGTCGGTGCCACCGTCATCGGCGACCTGTAGCCAAACCTCAACCAGGTCGGCCCCGGCCGCAGCCTGATATTGAACAACGGTCACCGTTTTTGATCACGCTCGGCTAACTGTCGACGCCCGGCGGCTGTGATTTTCTCAACCGCAGCCTGATCAAATGGTATGCCCCGGCCGTCGGCATACTCAGCGCGTGCCTCGTCAATCGCGGCACGCAAGGATGTCATCTTGAGTTGCTGCGCCATTTGAAAGTCTGCATAGGATTGCACGACAACGAACGGCCTGCCATTTTTCTCAACGGTGACGGGCTGTCGCTGTGCGTCATCAATCAATTGGCCGAAGCGATTTTTAGCATCTTTTGCTGCTACAGTTTTCATGGTACCGCCAATTCCTGTTGGCTAATATAGCTATAGTAGCTACTTTGGCTAATAAGCTCAAACCCTGCTGAATGATGCCCTGCGCAAATACATTAATCAGAAACCGAGTCTTTGGAAGATACGCTACGAAAGGTGAAGTTGAACCTGGCAGAATAAGCAAGACAAAAGGCTTTGCTGTTATGCTCTGGAGTCTCCAGGATGGTAGCGGTTGGTTACCGGGTTTCGCTGGAATTGTTGCAACAAATTAGAATGGAATAAAATCTCATAGGGAGTCTGCTTGCGCTTGCTCGCGGCGATACTACAAATACTTTTCCACTGCCCGGTTTTTGTACAGCACCCTTGCGATTCTTACACCGTAGCTGAACTTCCGATAAAAAATGACATAGGGCCTTAACTCGTGTCGTTGCAGTTGTAGTCGAATTGAAACTCCATGTCCCATGTCGGGATTTTCTGCCAACAACCGAAAACTGGAAATCAATTTAAGTTGATATTCTTCTGCTTTGCTTTCACCCCATTCCCGGAAACCGCGAACATAGATATCGACCAGGTCTCGCTGGGCGACAGGCGAAACTTTATAAATTGCCACGCTTGGCAGCTTCCTTTTTTACATGTGCCAGCAGAGCCTCATCATCCCAAGCTTTGGCTTCGCCTTTTTCACCTTCGATTAATTGACTTAAAAGCCACTCAGGCCCTTGAGATTCTTCCAGTTTACGTAAAGCGTCCCTGACTATTTCGCTGGTTGAAGTATATCGCCCACTGCGTACCAGTGATTCAATAAATTGGTGTTGGTGTTTGCCAAGTGTAATACTGGTTGTGCGCGGCATGGTTAGCTTGCTCCGAAGGCTAATGCGAATCTTTAATAACACATATTAACACATTTCATCGGCACAGAAACATAAGTTTGGCTGCCAACAAAGCCATTCCCGGCATCCTCTGTAACCTGACTTATACTCCCTGTTGGTTACATGAAGCCACGTCATCTTGCATGAACTAGCTAAAAGTATGCATTTATATCGCGCTTGCGGTTGTTTTTGTTCACCGGCATTCGCAGGGCTTGAGTATTTACGGGGATGATGATGGGGGTGGGCGGTAAGGATATAGACTAATGGTTGCAGGCGTTACGGGCCGAACATGGACCGTAGCAACTGGCCGGCCAGGGTTAGTTGCTGTGTTTGCGTGGGTGTTAGTTGTTTGCGCACTTTGATTTCTATGTCAGCGCCGAATTTAAAGCTTTGCCACGGTGCTGGTTGATCCGCGTGCTGTTGGTCAACAACATACTCGACCGGGTCTTCACTTCTCACCTCCAGCACCTGCGGTGCCGCTGCCGCCAAAAGTGCTTTTGGCTTGATGCTGAAAGGCAGCCCGGCCATCTTGCTGATCTCCTCTGCGGACAGGCCCTTCAGCCAGTTCTGGAACTCCCGCAAAGACGGTTTGACCTCGCCGCGAGCAGGGTCATAGGGGCCCATCAGGACTTGCTTCGCCAGTTTCAGCTTATCGAGCGTTTCCGGTGGATAAAATGCCTTGCGGCCGCGCGTTCCCGGGGGTGCCTCGAGTACTTTGGCCAGGTAGTAGCGCACAGTCCGTTCCGGTAGCCTGGTGTTCTCCATAAGCTCCTGTAAGTCATATAGTTTTGACATGCCTGTCTGCCTGACTCAGAGTAAAGCGTAAAAAGCTGTATATAAGTGAAATATAGTGTAATTATAACTCAAAAACTAATTTCGTACTCCGCGTTTACTCAAGCTTGCATAAGCGATCGAGTAACGGGAAATACAGTGCGGTTTTGATCGGCCGGGTTTCCGTGATGGCGATGGCTTCTTTATAGCGTCGCAGTTGGTCACGGTAACGCTCTGTCTCACTGGCCAAAAAACCTTCCAGGTCACCGCCGCCGTGGCTGGAGGTTTTATAGTCGATGATCCAACGGATACCGTCGTCTATAAACGTCCGGTCCAGCACCAGGTTTTTGGGCTGGTCGCCGACAACTGCCGTGATCGCATACTCGCAGTGGGCATCTTCATGGTCTGCCAGTATCCAACGGCCCTGGCGGGATGCAAGGCAGTTCCCGAGTGCTTTGGTAGCGTCGCTGATGATGGCTTCCGCCTTCCCTTTTTGCACGCCCACGCGGGCAAGCTGCTGGTGGCACCAGCGGGTCCGCGTGGAGATTCCGCCGCCGGTCTCCCAGCTTTCCAGCCCCTGCTCACCGATAAGTTGCAACAGCCGATGCACGAGGTTGCCGGTCAGGCGCGCGTCTTCGCCGGCCCAACTGAATTCGATATAGTCCTGTGCTTCTGCATCCCCTGCTTTGGTCAATCGCACGGATTCCGGAGGCTCCGGTAGCTGCCAGTCTGCCGCCAGCCGGCGGTAATCCCGGGGCAGGTTGAGGGTGGACGACTCTGTTTCCACTTCACTGTCCACTGCCTCGTATTGTTTCGGGTCAGCCGGCGCCTGGTTTGCTGCAGCCGACAGGATTAACGGTCCCTGCTTATGCTGTATCGCCGGCCATAACCTGCCCATCAGGCTGCTCGATTTCGCTTTGACTTCACTTTTGGCAGACGGTTTGATGGCACCGAACAGGTACAGGCTGTGTATGGCGCGGGTGGAGGCGACATAGAGTAGTCGCCCGTCCTCCATGGATTGGCGTTGCTTCTCTATGCCGGTGATGAATTTGATCAGGTCACCTGACTTTTTCTGTATTTCCTTCTCGCTCGTATTGCGCATCGGCGACATGACGATTTTGTCTTCACCGGCCAGTTCAAACCAATGCAGCAGCCCGGCCCTGTCACGGGCAGGTTCACGATTGAGGCCTGGCAAAATCACCGTGTCGAACTGCAAACCCTTGGCGGCGTAGATTGTCATGACCTGCAGCTTGCCGCTTGCGTTTGAATCTGGTTCGGCATAAAGCTTACTCATGCGCAAATCGAGGGTGTCGCGGTCAATGGGCAGGTTTTCAGCCTCCAGTGAGTCGAGCAGATCAAAATAGGTTGCGGCGTCATCCAACTCGCTGTCATTGTCTACGCAGGCCGGGCCGCCCAGCGAAACCCAGGTCGATTCAACCAGCGACCGCACGGATTGCCGGCCCCGTTGGTCGACGGCTGCAAGTAATACGGGCGCGGTGCGTTCAAGCCGGCTTTGGGCACCCTGCCCGCTCCCGTGTGCGCCGATCGCATCGAGGATGATCTGACCGGCATCACCAGCGACCAGTGCATCCAGGTCGGCCAGGTCAAGACCGATGTAAGGGCTACGCAGGGTGGCCAACCAGGCGAGTCGATCGGCGGGTTGCAGCAGGGCAAGGGTCAGGGAGACCAGGTCCTGTATCACTGTTGTTTCCGCCAGTTTGGTGAACTCGATGGCCTGGTAACGGTAGCGGGGATCAGCGCTTTTCAACGTATCGAGTGCCGCCAGGATCTCACTGGCGTGCGTTCGTGAGCGTACCAGGATGGCGACGGTTTCCTGCGGCTTGCAGTGGCGAACAACTTCAACCACCTGGGCAGCTTCCTGCTCATCGTCACGATCAGGAAGAATTCGTACCGCAACCGTACCGCCGTCTGAAACATTGGGTTTGGTACTGGCTGCGCTGTAGCTTACAGCCCCCATTACGGGATTGCTTTCTGCTGGCATGACGACCGGGAATGTCTCGTTGACCCAGTTCACGATCGGTGCGGTGGAGCGGAAATTTACCGTCAGTTGCAGTGGCAGAAGCTGGATATGCTCGAATAGTTCACCTTGCCACGCTGCAATAAACAGACTAACTTCCGCCTTGCGGAAACGGTAGATGGATTGCATCGGGTCACCGACCAGGAACAGGGTTCGCCCATCGCCATCGCTCCAGCCGGCAGTGAGTTTTTCCAACAGCAGAACCTGGCTCTTCGAAGTGTCCTGGAATTCATCTACCAGCAGATGCTGGATACGATAATCCATGCGCAGTGCCAGATCGCTGGGTGCGCCCTCAAAGCCCAGTGACTGGCTGGCACGGCTCGCGATTTCACCAAAATCGACCTCCCCGGTCTCGGCCATCACGACATCCCATTCAGCGGCAGCGCGCAGCAGTATGCGCAGCAGGGACTCGAGTGACACCCAGGCTTCATCTTCGTAGTACGGCTCGGGCAATGCGCGAATGGTGTGGTAAATATCCCGCAGTTGGTCGTTGTCGCGGTGCTTGTCGAGCAGTGCCGTAAATTCGGCCTTGGCAGCGGCAAATTTAGCCTTGTCTTTGCCTGTTGCGGCTGGAAAACCATTATTCTTGTTCGGGGCTGCCAGCCACTTGTCACCATTTTTGGTCAGCAAGCGGTTAACCATGGTTTGCCAGTGCGACAATGAGCCGGCCGTTGCCGGCAGGTCCAATGCATCATGGTCAAAGCCACCACAGGCATCCATTAAGGCCTTGAGTGGGATCTCGTCGGTGGGTGCATGAGCAAGGGCAAACTGATACAGGTGGGGCAGACTGCGTAACAGGTCGTCAGGCGTAGCCCGGCGTGCCTTCTCGAGTTGTGTTTCGATCAGATATTTCAGGGCGGCTTCCAGGCCCTGCCGGTCAAAACCATCACCAGCGCGCACAGCGAGCAGGTGGCGAAGCCATTGTTCGCGGTTGGCCAACATACCGGTGAGCAATTCGACCAGCTTGTCATACTGGTTGTCGTAGCGATCCAGCACCCGCATGACATCGGCCTGGAGTGCATCGCTATCATCTTCGATCACCGCCAGGGTCCGCGCGGCGGCCGTGCGATACAAGGCCTCGGCATCGACAGCGATTTGCTGGCCGCCGCCGAGTCCGGACAGCACCGGTAGCTGGCGGGCGAGATCACTGCTCAGGCTGTCGATGGTGCGAATGCGCAGGCGGCTGGGCTGCTCCAGCAGGTTCCAGTCCCGGGCTGCATCGTTTTCAAGTACCGCCAGCGCCAGGTCATGACTAACCTGTTCGTGTGGTTTGAGCCCCTCCTTACGCGGGGTACTTGCCGCAACCTGCAGTCGATCAACCAGCCGGTGGCTCATCTCGGCAGCGGCCTTGCGTGTAAAGGTGATGGCAATCACTTCTTCCGGGTGCCTGACCTGCGCCAGCAGGCCCAACACGCGTTGGATCAGGAGTTCGGTTTTGCCGGATCCGGCCGGCGCCTGGACGATATAAGAATGTGCCAGATCACGCCCCCGCTG
>QIKV01000070.1 GCA_003233115.1 Oceanospirillales bacterium | reverse complement strand
GCCCTTCCAAGTCGAATATCCCGAGTAAACCCTGACTCAGGTTTACATATTCCGCCGATACTCTCCCCCAACTGCATAAAGCGCGTGGCTCATCGACCCCAGTGAGCAATCTTTAGCCGCGTCCATCAGCGACTCAAAAGTATTCTTCCGCTCACGCGCCACCTGTTGTAAGCGGGTTAGTTCCTGAATGGCCTCTGCCTGATGACAATCCCGGAATATCTCCACGTTGGTCACCTGCTGATCCTTTTCCGCGTCGGTTGAGCGCATCAACTCCTGCTCTCCGCCATGAATGTGCTTACCCTCTCTACCAAGGAATGTATTCACACCTATCAGCGGCAGGCTGCCATCGTGTTTTTTACTCTCGTAGTACAGGCTATCTTCCTGGATTTTGCTGCGCTGGTACATCGTGTCCATCGCACCCAGCACGCCGCCGCGTTCTGAAATGCGTTCGAACTCCTGATAAACAGCTTCTTCGACCAGTTCGGTCAATTCATCGACGATAAAACTGCCCTGCCACGGATTTTCGCAGAAGTTCAGCCCCAGTTCCTTGTTGATGATCATCTGGATGGCCACCGCCCGGCGCACACTTTCCTCAGTGGGCGTGGTAATGGCCTCGTCGTAAGCATTGGTGTGCAGGGAGTTGCAGTTGGAGTAGTTTATAAATCGCGCTCACGCATCCGCCAGCGTAATGATTGTCGTACAAACTGCGCTGACCCACTTTCACTCGACTCGATGAGTTGTAGAATATATGCAGTTACATCATCAATGTTATCCAGTACGGCTGCGGCATCCATGGCATGGTCATAGGCCTCCACGACATCAAAATTGGTCACCTCGTAGCCCCAACCCTCACTCAGCCAGTGCAGAGCAGCCATAGCGGAACCGAGAGCAAACTCCGGCTCTTTGTTAACGTAATCCCTGGCTGCTCTTGTCAGCGTTTTCGGGTCACAGGGGGTCCGGTTCGCCAGTTCCAGCGCCAGTTCAAAAAGCTTGAGATCTTTGGCCGCAGCGAACCACTTGCCCTCTTGCCCTGGTGTCGTGGCGATCAGGTCGGTCAAAATCTGTGACGGGTCCTTCATGGGATAGCGTTTCGCAACCACACGAAAACGGGCAATATAGGAGTTGCCCACTGCCGCGCTCAGGCCATAGCGTTGGTAAGCTTCCTCATACAGGCCGGAAGATATCAGGATATCCTCGCAGGCCCGGTCTATCACCGTATCCGATTGATTAAGGCCACGTGATGCTTCGGCGTACTGAATAGCTTCGGCTTTCCTGCCCAAAACCAGGAGTGCTTCGACGCCGTAGCGCCGATAGTGCCACATGGGATACCGATCCAATTCCAGTAACTCGAGTAATACCTCGTACTGGCCCGAGACCAGAAGACAGGACAAACATGCCGTGGTGCCGCGGAAATAAGCGCCAGGATTCGGATCCGTCCAGCAGGAGCGAAGTGTGGAAACCAGCTCATCGGCCCACCACCGGGCAACATCCACGGAGCCACAAATCTCACCCCAGCGGTCACTAACCAGGCTGAGATAGTCAACACCATCATCTGCCATGGCCTGCCAGAGCCGGTCGAGCCATTTGCTGCGGGTCTTATCGTCAACTGGTGCCTTGATAATAATAGGTATCAGTGCTTCCAGCGTCCTGTATACAGCAGACCCCAAGGCACCACTGGAACTGTCCACATGCTCCACTGAAGGCCAGATTTTCTCCAGTAGACGGACCGCGCCCTCAGCGCCTAAAACAGGGTCTTTTCTCGTAACCTTTTTTATCTCAGAGACAGCTTCTCGCAGCCGCTGGCAGGCCAGCTTTGACGCTTTCCAACCGTAGGCGCCGGTTCGAAAGCGTGCGGGAAAGACCCATTTAT
The DNA here is from genome assembly GCA_003233115.1 of Oceanospirillales bacterium. Classification (GTDB taxonomy): domain Bacteria; phylum Pseudomonadota; class Gammaproteobacteria; order Xanthomonadales; family SZUA-36; genus SZUA-36. The sequence continues at coordinate 7,687 of QIKV01000070.1, read as the reverse complement.
GTGATTTTTTATTAGCCATTGCACGTATTGAGCTGCGTTGTTCCATTGTCGATAAAACAAATGACCCTTACCGTGGGTGAATTTATTTCCCGAACAAGCCTGGGTGTCTCGACTCTACATATTCCGCCGATACTCCCCCCCGACAGCATAAAGCGCATGGCTCATCGAGCCCAGTGAACAATCTTTGGCCGCATCCATCAGCGACTCGAAAGTATTCTTCCGCTCACGCGCCACCTGCTGCAAGCGGGTCAACTCCGGTAAGGCCTCAGCCTGGTGAGTATCCCGGAATATCTCCACATTAGCCACCTGCTGATCCTTCTCCTCATCCGTTGAGCGCATCAATTCCACTGCCCCGCCCTCAACATGGCTTTCCTTGCCGCCGAGGAAGGTGTTCACGCCGATCAACGGCAGACTGCCGTCATGTTTCTTTCGCTCGTAAACCATGGACTCGTCCTGGATCCTGCTGCGTTGGTACATGGTGTCCATCGCGCCCAGCACACCGCCGCGCTTTGAGATGCGTTCAAATTCCTGGTAAACGGCCTCTTCGACCAGGTCGGTCAGTTCATCGACTCGGTCAGTTCATCGACGATAAAACTGCCCTGCCATGGGTTTTCGCAGAAGTTCAGGCCCAGTTCCTTGTTGATGATCATCTGGATGGCCACCGCCCGGCGCACGCTTTCCTCGGTGGGCGTGGTGATGGCCTCATCATAGGCGTTGGTGTGCAGGGAATTGCAATTATCAAACAGCGCGTACAACGCCTGCAAGGTGGTGCGGATATCGTTGAACTGGATTTCCTGCGCGTGCAATGAACGACCGCTGGTCTGGATATGGTATTTCAGCATCTGGCTGCGGCGGTTGGCACCGTAGCGCTCACGCATGGCGCGCGCCCAGATACGTCGGGCCACGCGGCCGATGACGGTGTATTCCGGGTCCATGCCGTTGCTGAAGAAAAAGCTCAGATTGGGGGCAAATTCATCGATGTGCATGCCGCGTGCGAGGTAGTACTCGACGATGGTCAGGCCGTTGCTGAGGGTGAAGGCCAACTGGCTGATCGGGTTCGCACCGGCTTCGGCGATGTGATAGCCGGAAATCGACACGCTGTAAAAATTGCGTACGCCATTGTCGACGAAGTACTGCTGTATATCACCCATCATGCGCATGGCGAATTCAGTCGAAAAGATACAGGTATTCTGGGCCTGGTCTTCCTTCAGGATATCTGCCTGCACGGTGCCACGCACTTTCTTCAGCGTCTCGGCCTTGATGTGCGCGTAGGTTTGCGCATCCACCAGTTCGTCACCGGTGATACCGAGCAGGGCGAGGCCCAGTCCATCGTTGCCTGCCGGTAGTTCACCCGCGTAATGTGGCTGTTTTTTGCCTTTAAAGTACGCCTTGATCTTCTTCTCAGCCTCCCGCCACTGGCCAGTTTCTTGTAAATGCAACTCAACCTGCTGGTCGATGGCCGCGTTCATGAAAAATGCCAGCATCATCGGTGCCGGGCCATTGATGGTCATTGAGACAGAGGTGGTTGGCGCACACAGGTCAAAGCCGGAGTAGAGCTTTTTCAGGTCATCCAGCGTGGCGATGGAAACACCGGCATTGCCAACTTTACCGTAGATATCCGGTCGGGTGTGCGGGTCTTCGCCGTACAGGGTGACAGAATCAAATGCAGTGCTCAGACGCGCCGTGGCGTGGTCTTGGCTCAGGTAATGGAAGCGACGGTTGGTACGCTCCGGCGTGCCCTCACCCGCAAACATGCGCGTCGGGTCCTCACCGGCACGACGGTAGGGGAAGACGCCGGCGGTGTAGGGGTAGGCACCCGGGAGGTTTTCGCGCATCAGGAACGATAATAATTCACCCCAGTCCCGGTCCCGGGGCATGCCGATTTTGGGGATCTGGAGTTTGGCCAGGGATTCTTTGTAGTTGTTGCCAGAAATTTGTTTTCCCCGGACTTCGTAGGTGTACTCTTCGGTACGCAGGCCGGCTTTTCTCCGCGGCCATTCCTTGAGGAGATTTATGGCCTCCGATGATAATTCAGACAGGGCCGCGTTGTAGCGTTGTTGGAGTAACCGGATGGTGGGGTCTGTTGTTGCATCGTTTATTTTAACAAATCGTGATGATGTTCCGTCGTCCCTCCGTCCAGGCGAATCAGCTTTGCTGAGATCCATTAAACATTCGTAGTAGTGCTGGGCGAGACTGGCGGCTTCGACCTGGCGCTCGATGTCCCTGTTGATATCCCTGCCCTGCTCAGCGATTTCTGCCAGGTAGCGGGTGCGCTTGCCGGGGATCAGTACGGTGGCGGTCGGCCTGCGCACTGATGTGTCGATATTCGGTGTCCATTCGGCCTCTGGCAAGTCCAGCTTTGCGCTTAACATACGCAGCAGATTGACGAACATCCAAGTGAGACCAGGGTCGTTGAACTGGCTGGCAATGGTCGGGTAGACCGGCACATCCCCGTCCTCCGTGGTGAAGGCCTGGTGGTTGCGCTTCCATTGTTTTCGCACATCCCGCAGGGCGTCTTCGGCAGCACGTTTATCAAACTTGTTCAGGATGACCAACTCGGCAAAATCCAGCATATCGATTTTCTCAAGCTGGCTCTGTGCACCGAATTCAGAGGTCATGACATAACAGGAAAAATCTACCATATCGACAATTTCTGAATCGGATTGGCCGATACCAGCGGTCTCGACGATGACCAGGTCAAAACCTGCGGATTTGAGAAAGCAGATGGCATCATGCAGCATGGCGCTGGTGGACAGGTGCTGGCGGCGGGTGGCCATCGAGCGCATGTAAATATTCTCAGAGCGCAGCGAGTTCATGCGGATACGGTCACCCAGCAAAGCACCGCCGGTGCGCCTGCGCGTGGGGTCGACTGCCAGCACTGCGATGCGTTTTGCGGGGAAGCAGGCCAGCATTCGGTTGAGGATTTCATCGGTAACCGATGACTTGCCCGCACCACCCGTGCCGGTAATTCCAACTGCGGGGGCTTGTTGCTTACGACCTTGCCATTCGCGTCTTTTAAGCTTGAGCTCAGCTTCGCTGTACAGTCCGGCTTCAAGCGCGGTCAACGTGGCCGCTATTGAAGACGGGTCATCTTTAACGATCTGCACCGGTGCCGGGTGTACGCGCCGTTTGCCTTCGGCACGACTCACCACATCCTCAATCATTTCGACCAGACCCATGCCCATGCCATCATCAGGGTGATAGATACGGTTGACGCCGTAGGCCTCCAGTTCCTTGATTTCAGCCAGCGTGATGGTGCCGCCGCCACCACCAAATATCTGGATGTGCCCTGCTCCACGCTCCTTCAACTGATCGATCATGAAGCGGAAATATTCGTTGTGCCCACCCTGGTAGGAAGAAATGGCGATCGCATCGGCATCCTCCTGGATGGCCGCTCGCACGATATCCAGCACACTGCGGTTATGGCCGAGGTGAATGACCTCACAGCCCTGCGCCTGGATCAGGCGGCGCATGACATTGATTGCGGCATCGTGACCGTCAAATAACGAGGCGGCTGTAACAAACCGCAAGGGCGTGGCAAGTGCTGGTTTTCTATTTATCTCAATTTCAGAGGCCGCTCGGCTCATTGCTGCTGCTCAGTTAGGAAAACCTGCCTATTTTACAATGTTTGCAGCGTGCTGGGCGAGTGTGAGACGTCACGCCTGGGCTTGAATTCCGTGCGATTGAAGGCCGCGATATCACTTCTGCATCTCCGATGAACTGTCACTGCCGCGCTCCCAGCGGTCAATGCGGTTCAGAAAACCCGGGCAGAAGTGCTCACGGGTTTTGTTACCCCGCCAACGTGCCCAGATCTGGGGAATGGCCCGCATTTCGCATCCGGGTGTGGCAATCAACGCGGCCAGAACCATGGAAATACCCAGGTGAACAACCACATAGAAGAACCAGACCATGGTAAAAATCCTGAGCAACGGCCCATAGAAAACACCGCTATTGACGAAATCGAGCCCGCCCAGTAGCAGTGAACCTACAATGACAAGGATTTGAGGTATACGCCTGCTGTTGAGCGACCAGCCGATGTTCACCACGTAGGGTAACAACCAGAAAAAAACAAAAAGGCTGGCCAGGTTGCCACCATAGAGCGGGATTCCATTATCAATAAAGTGCCGGAAATCGGTAATCAACGGATAGCTGGCATACAAGAGGGCTAAGCCGATAACAAGACGAACCAGCCGACCGTAGATACCTGGCTTTTCAAGTGAGCCCTGTTCCTCAAAAGTAGTTTCAACGGTGTCGTGCAACATTCAGAACACCGCAGTTATCCCGCGCAGCACGACAGCATTTTCACGTCCTTGGTAAAGGTCTGCGCGCAAAGCTTGAGCCCCTCGACCATGGTGAGATAGGGGAACAGTTGCCCGGCAAGATCATCGATGGTCATGCGGTTGCGAATCGCCAGGGCGGCGCTCTGGATGACCTCACCGCCCTCTGATGCCAGAATTTGCGCACCTATCAATCGACCGGTGCTCACATCGCTGACCAGTTTGACAAAGCCCCGTGTGTCAAAATTTGCCAGTGCGCGCGGTACATTCTCCAGTGCGAGGGTGCGCGAGTCGGTGTCGATACCGTTGCGTTTGGCGCCTACTTCATCCAATCCAACCGTTGCAACCTGCGGATCAGTGAAAGTAACCTCGGGTACAACGGACAAATCGAGGCTGGCATCGCCACCGGTCATATTAACTGCGGCCCGCGTACCTGCCGCAGCGGCCACGTACACGAACTGGGGTAAAGAGGTACAGTCTCCGGCGGCGTAAATGTGGTCCGCACTGGATTGCATGTGGTCATTGATCACCACACCGCCGCGCTCGTCAGTCTCCACACCGGCCGCAGCCAGATTCAGATCTGCGGTGTTCGGTGAGCGTCCAACGGCCACCAGCAACGCATCGCTGCTGATTTCACCTGCAGTGGTATCAAGCAGGAACTGTCCATCAGAGTAATTCACCGCCTGTGCCTGGGTATTGCTCAACACGCGAATGCCTTCTGCCTCAAATGCTGCCTGCAGACCGGCCCCCAACTCGGGGTCAGCGCTGTAAAGTAAGGTATGTCTTGCCAGTATCGTCACCTCGCTACCAAGCCGTCGATAGGCCTGTGCCAGCTCTACGGCAACTACGGATGAGCCGATGACTACCAGGTGCGCCGGTAATTCGCTAGCCTCCAGCGCCTCGGTCGAAGTCCACAACGGCGTGTCCGTAAGACCCGCGATGGGCGGGATCATGGCAGATGCGCCGGTGGCAATCAGTATATTATCTGCATGCACCGTTTGCTGTGCACCATCGCCGCCATCCACCACCAGCGTGTGCGCATCCTTGAACCGTGCGCGACCTCTGAGCAGGGTGATATCCGGATTGCCATCCAGGATGTCTATGTACTTGGTCTGGCGCAACGCCTCAACACGATGGGTTTGCTGCGCCACCAGCTTGCGCCGGTCCACCGACAACGCATAGCGCGGCAGTCCATCGAACGGGTGGCTGGACTGGTGGTGCGCGATCTGCGCAGAGCGAATCATGATTTTGGAAGGTACACAACCGACGTTCACGCAAGTGCCACCGATGGTACCTGATTCAATCAACGTGACCCGGGCACCGCCTTCGGTGGCCTTAATAGCAGCCGCAAACGCGCCACTGCCGCCACCGATAATTGCAACATGATTGGTGCTCACAGCGAGTACTCAATCAATGTGATATTGGTGTGGTGGGATAACCAACACCGGTCGGAGCGGCAGCAATCTCATCCACGTTGGTGATGGATGGGTCAAACACAACCACCGCGGTCTTCGCGTCAAAATCCACGCTGACTGACTTGACGCCAGCAACCCGGTTGATGGCCTTCTTAACGGTAATCGGGCAGGCTGCACAGGTCATTTTTTCTACCCTGAAAAGTTGTGTCTGCTCGTTTGCCGTGCCCTGGGCTGCGGGTGAATCAGCCCGCGCCATCCCTACCGGACCGGGCACTACAAAGCCTGCGGTTGCCAACGCAAAAAGTACGCCTGCTAAAACCAGTAAATTCCTCATTTTATTTCTCCTAGTAAAAAAATGGTGCCCAATAACTAATTGTCAGGGCCAATATCACCAGTACCGTCGCCGACCATAGGGCAATTTTAACCACGCGCCCAGAAGTCGGATTGGCACAATATGAGCCCGCCTCACAGGCACGCTTTTCCTTCCAATACACCTGCCAGAAGCCAAGACCCAGGAAAACAAGTGTGACGGCCGCAAACCAGGGCTTATACGGTTGCAGCGCAGACAGGCTACCAATCCACGCGCCACTGACGCCGAGCGTCACCAGCACCAGCGGCACGATGCAACACGACGATGCGAGGATGGCACCAATCACACTGCCGGTAGCCGCGACCCCCCTGGTGGGTGAGTGGCCTTCGATGGCCGTGCCTGATTGTTCTTTCATCATCCTTTCCTTATAGACCAGAACATTGTTCGATTGTTCGTAGTTTGCTAATTTAAACCCTGTAGTAACTACAGGTTCAAGTATTTTCACGAGGCTTCTTATGAAAACATTACAGCTATCACGAGGTTCGTTAGCCAAGCAGACCGGCGTGAATATCGAAACCATTCGCTATTATGAAAATATTGGCCTGATGCCTGAGCCACCACGCACGTCCGGCGGGCATCGGATTTATGATGAGTCTCTGCTCAAACGCCTGTCCTTTTTGCGGCGCTGCCGCGAGCTTGGCTTCAGCCTCGATGAATTGCGCGGACTACTGGAACTCGTGGACGGCGGTAGCTATTCCTGTGCTGAGGTATTAGAGAGTGTGCAGGCCCACCTGCAGCGGATCAACGGGAAAATTCGGGATCTTAAGAAAATGCAGGCAACCCTCAGGGAATTATCGAAGCAGTGCACTGGCGATGACGTACCCGGGTGCCCTATCGTGGAAGTGCTCTGGCGGGCTTGATCAAGCCACATATCGCAGCAGCCAACCGCGGGTCTGGCTGTAAAAAAAGATTCATCAAATCCCCTACAAATACCGGCGCTAAACGCGCTATTGAATTCAGCAGGGTCAGCATAGACTGTTTGCAAACCTTAATTCAGAAACCATAACAGCAAGGAGAATCCTTGTGAAACCTGAGACCTAGGGTGACCGGGGTGCGTAAGCACCGGATAGATCTGTGACAGGATCACTTACTTGTCACATCCAAAATTTTTATGTGACAAGTAATAAGGGGGAACACATGAAGAACCAAAGCAATTTATTGACTTTTACCGTGACAAGCATTCTTGGTGCTGCAAGCAATGATTCATCTGCACAAATGGAGGGGTCCAGCACCTTGAGGAGAGGTATCTTGAATAGCCATAAGCACATAAGTTTTAGGGTGCTAATCTGGTCAATTTTTTTATACCTGTCAATGTTTACCCATGCCAACGCACAGGTTCAAGAAGAAACAATTACAACAGCACAGGCGCCAAACCGGTGTAATTGGGCCTGCCAGGTGCTTTTTCAGGAAATGATGGTGAATCAATATTATGAGATGATGGACGGCGGTGGGGGGTATCAATCAGGAGGCTCAACTTCAGGCAATAACAGCCAGGACAGTTCCAATTGGTGCGAAGGCCTCGGACCAGGAACCATTACAGAAGAGGAGCAACTTTTATTTAATATAGCTACTATTGGATGCGCCGTTGGTAGCCTGGTGGGTGGTTTAGCGGTAGGCGGCCCTTG
>QIKV01000101.1 GCA_003233115.1 Oceanospirillales bacterium | reverse complement strand
GTGCTGCCACGTCAGTCATGATGCCGCGTGATGTACTGACAATAACAACACCCAGGCCATCCAGAACACGCGGCAAATCATCTTTGCGGCGATACAGGCGCAGACCGGGACGGCTTGCCCGCTTCAGGCTGTCGATAACGCCACGTCCTTCAAAGTACTTAAGTGTCACTTCGAGATTTGGCTTGCCATTGTTCTCATCCACGCGGAAGTCCGTAATGTAGCCCTCATCCTTCAGCACAGCGGCAATGCCGACTTTTACCTTCGAATTCGGCATGCTTACCACAACTTTGCTGGCTGCCTGCGCATTCCTGATGCGTGTCAACATATCGGCAATCGGGTCACTCATACTCATAATAAAACACCTTGTTTCTCATTGAGCCGGTCCCTTGGACGGCTTGTGCGGTTACCAACTGGCCTTTCTCAGGCCTGGTACATCACCACGCATGGTTGCTTCCCGCAATTTATTACGTGATAGTCCGAATTTACGGTAGAAACCGCGCGGACGACCGGTAATCTGGCAACGGTTGCGGTGGCGCACCGGGCTGGAATCACGCGGCAATTTCTGCAACGCAAACATTGCTTGCTGCTTTTCGTCAAACCCGACTTCCGGGTTTGCAATGATCACTTTGAGCCCCGCACGCTTATTGGCGTATTTGCCGATCAGCCTGGTGCGTCGCTTTTCACGATTGATCATGGATACTTTTGCCATGCTAAAGTCCTTACCTATTTATCTTTGAAAGGGAAGTTGAATGCCTGTAACAGCGCCAATCCTTCCGCATCGGTTCTGGCACTCGTGGTGATGGTGATATCCATGCCACGAATGGTGTCGATCTTGTCAAAGTCGATCTCAGGGAACATGATCTGCTCCGTAATACCAAAACTGTAATTCCCACGGCCATCGAATGATTTACGGTTCAGTCCGCGAAAATCACGTATGCGGGGGATGGAAATATTCACCAGCCGATCCAGGAATTCGTACATGCGCTCACGCCGCAGTGTCACCTTGCAACCGACCGGCCAGCCATCACGAATTTTAAAGGTAGCCACCGACTTTCGTGCGTTGATCACAATCGGCTTCTGTCCCGCTATCACTTTCATATCGGCGGTTGCGCGGGCCATGACCTTTTTGTCTGTGACCGCCTCACCAACGCCCATGTTTAGCGTGACCTTGGTTATTTTAGGTACTTCCATGATGTTTTTAAGCGCAAGCTTTTCCATCAAGCCGGGAATGAGTGTTTCTTTATATATTGTTTGTAATCTGGCCATTTCTCTGATCTCTAGATATCAACGGCTTCGCCGGTAGATTTAAAAACACGCACCTTGCTGCCGTTTTCCAGTGATTTAAAACCGATACGGTCTGCCTTGCCTGTCGCCGGATTGAACATGGCCAGGTTGGACACATGAATAGGACCCTCCTTTTCAATAATACCGCCCTGCTTATTGCGGCCTGGATCCGGCTTGGTGTGACGCTTGACCATATTCACATTCTCAACCAGCAGGTGTTCGCCATCGAGGATGTAAAGTACGTGACCCCGTTGCCCCTTGCTGCGGCCTGTGGTGACGATGACCTCATCGCCTTTGCGTATGCGTTTCATCTTTATACTCCTCCCGCCTAAAGCACTTCAGGTGCCAGCGAGACAATTTTCATGAACCGCTCAGAACGCAGTTCACGCGTAACCGGTCCGAAAATACGGGTGCCGATTGGCTCCAGTTTCGGAGTTAGCAATACCGCTGCATTGCCATCAAAACGGATCAGGGAACCATCGGTGCGGCGCACACCCTTCCTGGTACGCACAACAACCGCATCGTACACCTCACCTTTTTTGACCTTACCGCGCGGGATCGCATCCTTGACGGTGACCTTGATGATGTCGCCAATGCCGGCATAACGCCGCTTGGAACCCCCCAATACCTTGATACACATCACCTGGCGTGCACCGCTGTTATCGGCGGCTGTCAACATGGACTGCATCTGAATCATTTTCGTGCTCTCCGGAATTATCCGTTGGCCGGGCTACTGCGCCCGCTCCAGAATCTCAATTACCCGCCAACTCTTTGACTTGGAGAGAGGACGGCATTCGGCGATCATGACCTTGTCACCTTCACCACAACTATTATCTTCATCGTGCGCGAGAACCTTGGTGGAGCGCTTGATGTACTTTCCATACAGGGCGTGCTTGATCTGACGTTCAAGCAGCACGGTGACACTTTTATCCATCTTGTTGCTGACCACCCGCCCCGTCTGCGTACGCTTAATTTCCTGTGAAGCTGTCATGCCGCACTACTCCCATCGGTTTTTTCAGAAATGTCGGATTTTTCTGTCATGATGGTCTTGACCCGTGCAATATCACGGCGTACGCGACGCAATTCATACGTATTGGTCATCTGACCCATTCCTTTTTGCATTCTCAGGTTGAACTGCTCCTGTAACAGACCATTCAACTCACCGCGCAATTCGACCACCGTCTTGCTTTTCATTTCGCTCACATTCATCACATCACCGACCTGCTTACAAAGGTGGTCTTAACTGCCAGCTTGGCAGATGCCAGCCGGAATGCCTCGCGGGCTGCTTCTTCAGACACACCCTGTATTTCATAAAGCACACGACCGGGTTGAATCGGCGCCACCCAATATTCCACGTTGCCCTTGCCCTTGCCCATACGAACCTCAACCGGCTTCTTGGTAATTGGCTTGTCCGGGAACACACGGATCCACAGCTTACCGCCGCGTTTCACGTAACGGGTAATCGCACGTCTGGCCGCCTCAATCTGACGGGCGGTCACAAATCCACGGGTCGTTGCCTTCAAGCCAAACTCACCGAAACTGACACGATTGCCTACCTGTGCCAGACCACGGTTGCGGCCCTTCATCTGCTTTCTGAATTTTGTTCGTTTTGGCTGCAACATTATTCAGTCTCCTATGCGCCTTTCTTGCTGCCGGCACCTTCAGGTTTGGCTGCATGCAAATCAAAAACTTCACCTTTGTAAATCCAGACTTTTACGCCAAGGATGCCGTAGGTTGTAGCGGCCTCAACAACGCCATAGTCCACATCCGCACGCAAGGTATGCAGCGGCACCTGACCTTCGCGATACCACTCGCTGCGCGCAATATCAGCGCCGTTTAAACGGCCTGACAGTTTGACCTTGATCCCCAAAGCACCCAGGCGCATGGAATTGCCCACCGCGCGCTTCATTGCCCGGCGGAACATGATGCGACGCTCCAGTTGCTGCGCGATGCCTTCTGCGACCAACTGTGCATCCAACTCCGGCTTACGGATTTCTGCAACTGAAATATGCGTTGGTACGCCCATTCTTGCGGTAACTTCACGGCGCAGGCGTTCGATGTCCTCACCCTTCTTGCCGATCACGATGCCCGGCCTGGCAGTATGTATTGTGATACGGGCTGTTTTGGCTGGCCGCTCAATCTGAATACGGCTGACTGCCGCCTGCTTCAAATGCGTCTGCAAATATTTCCTGACCGCAAGATCAGAATTCAGCATTTCAGCATAATCACCTTTTTCCGCATACCAGGTCGAATTCCAGTCCTTGGAAATTCCTAAGCGGATGCCGATCGGATGTACCTTTTGACCCATAATATTTGTCCCGGTTTATTCGCTATCGGCAACAGTCAGCGTAATGTGACTGGTCCGCTTTAAAATTCGTGTGCCACGCCCCTTGGCGCGTGCCCTGCCCCGCTTCATGGTCGGGCCCTCATCTACCATGATTGCAGAAATGGTTAATTCATCAATATCTGCACCATCGTTGTGCTCGGCGTTCGCAATGGCTGAAAGCAGTACCTTTTTCATGATATGGGCTGCCTTTTTGGTGCTGAAAGCCAGCAGTTGCTCGGCTTTCTCAACCGGCATGCCACGTACCTGGTCCGCTACGAGGCGTACCTTCTGCGCAGAAATTCTGGCCCCTTTTAGTCTTGCTGTTGCATTCATGGTCGGTGTTCCTTTACCTACTTGGACTTGCGGTCGCCGGAGTGACCTCTGAAGGTCCGGGTTTGTGCAAATTCACCGAGTTTATGTCCAATCATCTGATCATTGATCAGAATCGGTACGTGCTGCCGTCCGTTATGTACGGCAATGGTTAAACCAACCATCTCAGGCAGAATCATAGAGCGCCGGGACCACGTCTTGATCGGGCGCTTGTTGTTGGTCTCAACTGAGTCTGCTACCTTTTTGGCCAGGTGGTGGTCAATGAAGGGGCCTTTTTTAATCGATCTTGCCATGTTCGCTATCCGTTATTTGCCTGACCGTGAGCGGACGATAAATTTGTCCGTTCGCTTGTTACTGCGCGTTTTATAACCCTTGGTGGGCACACCCCAGGGTGAAACCGGGTGGCGGCCACCTGATGTGCGGCCCTCACCACCACCGTGCGGATGATCCACCGGGTTCATGGCGACACCACGAACGGTCGGACGGATACCACGCCAGCGCTGCGCGCCTGCTTTACCCAGTTTCTCCAGGTTGTGCTCAGAATTCGAAACCTCGCCGATCGTTGCGCGACAGCGGGCCGGGACTTTACGCATCTCACCTGAACGTAAACGCAGCGTTGCATACTGGCCTTCGCGCGCAACCAGTTGCACAGCAGCACCAGCACTACGGGCCAACTGTGCACCTTTACCAGGCTTCATTTCTATACAATGCACAACGGTACCTACCGGAATGTTGCGCAATGGAAGGCAATTGCCCGGTTTGATCGCCGCATCGCGGCCACTCTTGACCGGATCGCCGGAGCGCAGGCCTTTTGGCGCTATGATGTAACGACGCTCACCGTCTGCGTACAGCACCAGTGCAATATGTGCAGTGCGGTTCGGATCGTGCTCAATCCGCTCAATGCGACCGGCAATTCCATCCTTGTCGCGTTTAAAGTCAATGACACGATAGTGTTTTTTATGACCGCCACCACGATGACGCGTGGTAATCCGACCGGCGTTATTACGACCACCTGTGCTTGATTTCTTTTCCAACAACGCGGCGTGTGGCGCACCCTTGTGCAGGTGGTCATGCTTGACCGTTACTACACCACGACGGCCCGGCGATGTTGGTTTTGCCTTAACAATTGCCATGCGCAAATATCCTCAAACTGAATCCCCGCCCAGGAAGTCAATGACCTGACCTTCCTGCACGCGAACGTATGCCTTTTTCCAGTCGTTACGCTTACCCGTACGGAGTTTGAACGTTTTGCTCTTCCCCTTGACGTTCACGATGCGTACTGACTCAACGTTGACCTCGAACAATTTTTCAACAGCGTCCTTGATCTCGGTCTTGTTGGAATCGCTGGTTACCTTGAATACATACTGGTTGCTGCTTTCAGCGACCCTGGTTGACTTTTCTGTCATCCGCGGTGCAAGCAGTACCTTGTACAAGCGTTCATTGCTCATCCCAGCCACTCCTCAATCTTCTTGACTGCGTCAACAGTCATAATCACTTTGTCTGCCGCCACCAGGCTGACAGGGTCCAGGCCTGCTACATCCAATGCGTACACATTGGCCAGGTTACGTGTAGCCAGGAACAGGTTCCCATCCACCTGTGCAGTGATAATCAGGCCTTTTTCAAAGCCCAGTTGCGCAAGCCTGGCCACCACCGCGCTGGTTTTCGGTGCGCTAAGCTCAAATGCATCCAGCACAATCAGGCGATCCTGGCGTACCAGCTCAGACAGGATGGCCTGGAGCGCACCGCGATACATCTTGCGGTTTAATTTTTGCGAGTGGTCCCGTGGCCGGGCTGCAAATGTCCTGCCGCCACCGCGCCACAACGGGCTGCGGATCGTGCCGGCACGAGCCCGACCCGTCCCTTTCTGTTTCCACGGTTTACGGCCGCCACCGCGCACATCGGAACGGGTCTTCTGTGCCTTGGTACCGGCACGACCACCTGCCATGTAGGCCGTAACGACCTGATGGACCAGGGCTTCAGAAAAATCACGTCCAAACGTGGCTTCTGAAACATTTATCGCGCTTCCGCCCGCAACTGTGAGTTCCATCGTCATTCTCCTCAGTGCATCTTCACGGCAGGACGGATAGTGACCTGGCCGCCGCTGGCACCTGGAACCGCACCTTTGATCAACAGCAGGTTGCGCTCTGTATCGACACTAACCACTTCCAGGTTCTGGGTAGTGACACGCACATTTCCCATCTGGCCAGCCATCTTTTTGCCTTTAAACACGCGGCCCGGTGTCTGGCACTGGCCAATTGAGCCCGGTGCCCGGTGTGAAAGCGAATTACCGTGGGTGGCATCCTGCATCGCGAAATTGTACCGTTTAACCACGCCTGCGAAGCCTTTGCCTTTGCTAATACCGGTAACATCTACCATCTGGCCGGCTTCGAACCGATCAACTTTCAGCTCAGCCCCTGCTTGCAGGTCAGCGCCTTCATCGTCGTTGAACCTCAATTCCCACAGGCCTTCACCCGCCTCTACTTCAGCTTTGCTGAAATGACCTACTTCCGGCTTATTCAGCAAACTGGTGCGCTTATTGCCCAGCGTAACCTGCAACGCACGGTAACCATCCGTCGCAACGGTCTTTACCTGCGTAATGCGGTTTGGGCTGACCTCGACCACCGTGACAGGAATGCTTTCGCCCTGCTCGGTAAATACCCGGGTCATGCCGCGTTTGCGGCCTATTAGTCCAATCGTCATTGTTCTGCCTATTGTCCTGCCAATCGATATAAATGCATGTAAACCGATCAGTACAACTTGATCTGTACGTCAACGCCCGCTGCAAGATCCAGCTTCATCAGCGCATCCACGGTTTTATCATTGGGGTCAATGATATCCATCAGGCGTTTATGCGTACGTGTCTCATACTGGTCGCGCGCATCCTTGTTGACATGCGGGGAAGTCAGTACGGTATAGCGCTCGATGCGTGTGGGTAACGGAATCGGGCCACGCACCTGCGCGCCGGTCCGCTTCGCGGTTTCCACAATTTCACTGGCTGAGCGGTCAATCAAACGATGATCGAACGCTTTTAGCCGGATACGAATTCTTTGATCAGCCATTTCTTTAGCTCGCTCTGCCTGTGTTAGTCAATATTGTCTTATTCAAAGATCTTGGCGACAACGCCAGCACCTACGGTGCGGCCACCTTCACGGATCGCAAAACGCAGACCTTCTTCCATCGCAATCGG
>QIKV01000055.1 GCA_003233115.1 Oceanospirillales bacterium | reverse complement strand
TCCCAGCTTTATCTCTATGAACATGACGGCACCTTGAAGTGGACAACAAAAACCACCTGGGCCGGTGGACCACCAACCGTTGCAGATTTTGATGGCGACGGTAAACCGGAAATTGGCAGGGCCAACTCGCAGTTTTATGAAGTTGTGGATACCGATGGTCGCCTGATGTGGCGTCAGCCAATAGAAGATAGTAGCGGCGTTACCGGTTCTGCAATATTTGATTTTGACGGTGATGGCAGTATGGAGGTCGTGCATCATGATGAGCAGTACATTCAGGTGTTCAGGGGCTCGGATGGTGAGTTACTTTTCAGGACAGCATTAACCTCATCCACCGCAGTTGAGTATGCAGTGGTTGCCGATATTGACAGTGACGGACACGCAGAAATAGTAGTAGCGTCAACCGGCCTTGGAAGCGTTGAAGAGACCAAAGGCATCCGTGTGTTTGGCGGGATGGATAATGACTGGGTGCGTGCGCCGGATACCTGGAACCAGCACGCTTATCATGTCACCAATGTCAATCCAGACCTTACCATCCCGCTGGTCGAGCAGCATAACTGGCTGACACCGGGGCTGAACAACTATCGGCAAAATGCCTTTACCCCCGACAACCCGGACAAGTTGGACCGGTTCACTTACAAGGCGATTGCCGCCG
The DNA here is from genome assembly GCA_003233115.1 of Oceanospirillales bacterium. Classification (GTDB taxonomy): domain Bacteria; phylum Pseudomonadota; class Gammaproteobacteria; order Xanthomonadales; family SZUA-36; genus SZUA-36. Next base: position 6,747 of record QIKV01000055.1, on the reverse strand, counting down.
GCCAGGAATCAAATATCGCGACGGCTTATATCGATATACTTGCACCCAATACGACACCGGTGTTCACCTCGACACCCGATACCACTGCCACTGCGAATATCGAGTATCTGCATGGTCTTCAGGCCAGAGATGCAGAGTTTGACGCACTTGTATTTGAGCTGGTTGACGGACCGCCCGGAATGACCATCGATGGCCCAACCGGTCTGTTGCGCTGGTCACCCGCCGATGCTGATCTTGGTGACCACCCGGTCACGGTGAAGGTCTCTGATGCTAAAGGGTTGTTTTCACTGCAATTATTTACGATCACGGTACGCAATGTGATTACCGTGCCGGATGTGGTCGGAGAAATTCGCGCATCGGCTGAATCCATCCTCAACGTGGAAGGTTTGTTGACGGGCAGGGTGACGAGCTTTAATCACCCCAGTATCCCGGCAGGATCGGTTAGCGGGCAGACGCCGCCTGGTGGTTCGGCTGCGGAATTTGGCAGCAAAGTTGACCTGGTCATTTCACTTGGCCCCGCGCCGGAAGATGTGGATGATGACGGCGATGGATTCACAGAAAATGGAGGTGACTGCAACGACGGTGACGACACCATTTTCCCGGGCGCCGTTGATCTGCCAGGCAATGGCGTAGATGAAGACTGCGATGGCGTGGATGCATCGCGCCCGCCGGCAGAAATCCTGGTGTTGCCGGCGACCGGAACCATTCTGACCGGCGAAGTGTTGAGCCTGAGTGCGATCGGTATTTTCGACGATGGTACCAGCCAGAACATGACCGCGATTGCCAGTTGGTCAGCCGGCCCCGAATTCAGCTCGCCAACGCCTGGGAACTTTGTTGTCACGGCCACGAAGGGTCTCATCAATGGCGCGGCCAGTATCGATGTGGTGGCCCGCATCGGTGGTGATGTGCTGTCCCCGGTTGCGGAGATCACCGCCCCTGTTGCCGATAGCACAGTGACAGAGCCTGTGGATATAGTGGGCACCGCAACGGATGCCAATTTCCTCAAGTACACGCTGGGGATTGTGCAGGTTGGAGAGCCGAACTTCACAGAAATCGCCAATAGCACCAGTCAGGTCAGCAACGGCGTGCTGGGGCAGTTTGACCCCACCATGCTGATCAATGACCTCTATACCATTCGTTTGACGGTGTTTGATACCGGCGGTAACCAGTCAGTCACTGAGACCACCGTACAGGTTGATGAAAAACTTAAGGTCGGAAATTTCCGAATTACGTTAACAGACTTGCAGATTCCAATGTCAGGTATTCCGATCAAGGTCAACCGCAGCTACGACAGCCGTGACAAGCGTACAGGTGATTTTGGCATCGGCTGGCGACTGAATATTCAAACCTTGAGAATTCGCTCAAATCGTGTACTTGGCAGCGCCTGGCAAGTGATCAAGCAGGGTTTTCTGTTCGCCCTGGTGCCCGGCGATGCGCACAAGGTCAGTTTAACGCTGGCCGATGGGCGGGTGGAGGAATTCGACCTGGTGATCAGTCCCTCGGTATCACCAATCACGCCGTTTCCACCTTTCGCAAACCGGGCCAGTTACCGGGCCAGGCCGGGCACGCTGGGTAAACTGGAAAGCCTCAACAATAACAATCTCTCCATTCTCGACGGGCAGCCAGGACCGGTGACACTGCTGGATGACATCCTGAATACCACCTATGATCCGGATCGTTTCCGTTATACGGACGCCGATGGCACCGAGGTCATCATCAGCAAATCGAAAGGCGTGGAAAGCGTCACGGATCGAAACGGGAATACGCTGACATTCAGTGCCAGCGGTATTGCACATTCTTCAGGGAAATCTATAACCTTCACTCGTGATGCCCTCGGGCGCATCGTTGCGGTGACAGACCCGGATGGCAATTCGCAGACCTATGCCTACGACGGCAATGGTGACCTGCGTGAACATACTGACCTGGAGGGCAATACAAATCGTTACGATTACGATCGCAATCACGGTCTGTTACGGATTATTGATGGTTTGGGAAACACCGTTGCGACCAATGAGTTCGACGGTAACGGTCGTATCACTGCCTCGTTCGATGCCGACGGCAATCGCACTGGATTTGATTACAACCTGATCGCCCGTACTGCGACGCTTACCGACCCAACCGGAAACCAGATGCTGGTTGAATATGATCCTCGTGGCAACGTTATTCGCGCAGTCGATGCGCTCGGCAATGAGACCCTGGCCACCTGGGATGCACTTGGGAACAGGACATCTGTAAGCAATGCGTTGGGTGAGGTTTTAAGCTTTGAGTTTAATACCGGCAACCGGGAGACCCGGCGCACCAATGGAGAAGGGAATTCAAGTGCCTACAGTTATGATGCAAGCGGCCAGCTTGCGACAATGACAGATCCAAATGGTGATGTTACCCAGTATTTTTATGATGCCAGGGGGAATCGTGTTGAGGAAATTGATGCGCTTGGAAACAGGACCCGGTTCTCCTATGACGCCAGGGGGAATATGCTCACGACCGTTGATGCGCGTGGTTTCTCCACCCGGTTTGAATACGATGTCAACGGCAATCTGATCCGAACCTACAATGCGGACGGCTCGGTTCAGAACATGTCTTACGATAACAATGGCCGGGTACTGACCCGCAGTGTTGATGCAGTCCAGGCCGATGGCACCATTCAGGCCCTGACCCGAACAAACACCTATGACGGGCGGGGGAATGTCCTGCTGTCCAGCGATAGTTTCGGCAATACATCCAGCGCAAGCTATGATGCAAATGGTCAAAAACTGACAGCGACCGATACGCTGGGCCGAACCAGTAGCTTTAGCTACAATGCGAGCGGCTTGTTGACCCGGGGTACGTTCGCCGACGGAACTTCGCGGCAGCAGAATTACAATGTCTTTGGCAAGGTGACAGAAATAATCGATCAGCAAGGTCGCTCAACACGGATGGCATACAGCCCGGTTGGGCAGACGACTGCGCTGGTTCAGGAAAACGACCCACTGGATGCCGCCGATGATGCTGCGCGAGACCTGAGCTACGATGCCGCAGGCAGGCTGACCCGGATAGATGGGCCCACCGGTAGCCAGAGCGGCTATAGCTATGATGCCTCGGGGCGGATTACAGGCACATTGCGAAATGGCGTGGGTGCCAACAGCAGCCTGCTTGATCCCAGCGGGGATATGATCGCGGTGACCGATGCCAATGGTGGTGTAACCAGTGTGACCCGCGATGCGCTTGGTCGGGCGGAGGAAATCAGGTTTCCCGCAGGGGACGTTCTCAAGAGCGTTTACGATGCCAATGGCAACCTGATCAGTTCTTCGGAAGTCGGTGGCGACTCGGTGGCCTTCGATTACGACAACCTCAATCGGTTGGTGGCTGTGCGCTTTGGTAGTGCAAGTTCCAGTTATCAATACGATAGCCTCGGCCGTATCATTGCCGCGACCGATGGGTTGGGGCGGATAACGCGGTTTGCCTATAATTTGGGCACCACCAGCCAGGTTATTGTGACCCGACCCCTTGGGCAAAAAATTGTTATTACCGTGGGTGTGCCGGGCACTGTTAGCTCGGTTGAAAACCCTGACGGCAGCCGTATCGCGTATCAGTACGACGCGATGAACCGGGTAATACTGAAAACCCTGCAGGATGGGTCAACCACGGCGTATGAATACACGGCTGATGGCACACTCAGCATTGTCACCGATGCAACTGGCGTTACCCGGTTTTTCTATAATGCACAGGGGTTGCTTGAGCGTCGGATCGGCCCATCAGGATTGGAGTTGTCATACGTGTATGATCTGGCCGGTAATATTACTGCGATCACCAGTCTTTCCGGCACGACTTCGTATGTTTACAACGCTGCCGGGCGGGTATCATCGGTGACTGATTTTGCTGGCAATACAACCGGCTTCACCTATGATGCGATTGGCAATATCGTTGCGAAGGTATTGCCTAGTGGCACCCGCGAGTTACGCAGTTATAACGCGTCCAGTCAGTTGACGCAGGTTCAGTTTGTAGCCGCGGACGGCACCGTGTTGCGTCAGTTCACGTATGTCATCGGTAGTTCAGGCCGCTATAGCGCGGTCGCAGAATTGGGCGGCCGGGTTGTTCTTTATGGCTACGATAGTACCGGACGCCTGATCAGTGAGAATATCCAGGTCCCGGGACAGCCGGACCATTCAATCTCCTATGTATACGACGTTGTTGGCAATCGGGTCAGTGCAACAGATTCTCTGCTGGGCGTCACCACGTTTACCTATGACGACAATGACCAGTTACTGTCCAGGACACAAGCAGGGGTACGCACTGATTATGCCTATGATGCCAATGGCAGTCTTATTGCAGAGGTGTCTGTCAATCGCCGGGTCGCGTATGAATGGAGTACGGAACGCCAACTGCTAAGTGTGGATACCACCGACAATGGCGTGAACACTGTCGTGAGCTATGCGTATGATTTTGCGGGCAATCGTATAGCAAAAACTGTAGATGGCGAGCGCGTACGCTACCTGGTGGATTACAGCAACAAATACGCACAGGTACTGGATGAGGTTTCAGATACAGGTACTGTTATTGCCGGCTATGTCTACGGTGAAAAGTTGCTTTCACAAACCCGTGGTGGCAGCAGCTATTTTTACCTCGCCGATGGGCACAGTGGTGTCCGTGTATTGCAGGGCGATGCTGAACAGACGGTCAATGAATATACCTATGATGCGTTTGGTGTCGGCCTGTCCACGGTGGAAAGTGTGGGGAACCCGTATCGGTATCGCGGCGAGCGGCTGGATTCCTCTAGCGGGCAGTATTACCTGCGTGCACGAATCTATGACCAGCGGACAGGACGTTTTCTGAGCACTGACCCCAGGCCGGGGAAATTGAATGCTCCCCAGTCACAGCACCGTTATCTGTATGCCAATGCGAACCCGATTTTGTTCTCCGACCCCAGCGGAGAAGCACCTACGCTTGCAGAGGTGACAATCAGCCTGTCAATCGTCGGCGTATTGGCTGCAATAAGTCAGCAGGTGGTAGGCATAATCAAGGCGGGGTTCAGCCGGGATGTTATTTGGAAGGGCCCCAATATATTCTTTTCCATCGGTGTGGGCGGGGTAGGGAAATTTGGCGGGAAAGAACCGATATTTGACGCCGCGCTCAGCCCTGGCATCACCTTTCAGACGACCACACGCAACAAGTTGACAACAGCGGCTATCCACCTGGTTCTGACCACTTCCGTGAGTGTGGAACTTGAAGTGGAGGGGCCTGAAACAGCCTCGGATGTTGTGCCCAGCACGGGTTCTACCGGCGGCATGATTGGGCGGGCCTTTTATCTTGTTTTTGGCTGGATTCCCAACAAGATTCTCGGGCTGATAGATTTCTCAATTGGCGATGCTGAAATTGCATCACAGACCGCCCTGGGCGGTGCCAACGGGACGGAGCCTTTCGTACTGAACTGGTTTTACGGGCAGTTTGCAACGGCTGTTTCAGCACCGGCTATCCTTGCGCCATTGTTTGGTGGCCAGAATTCATTTGGAGTCAGCGTGGTGATGCAGGGTTTCGCTATTGGGGCAAGTGTTCCGGATACCGGTTTCAGTTCCGGTGCGGGGCAGGGGTTTAAGGCCGGAGCTAGCATCAATGGCGGAATCAGCATTAACCTGACGCCGGACGACAAGGTTAACCAGCCCGCAAAATAGCCTGACCAGGCCGATCAGCAGTAAGGCCACGCAAAGCGTTGCATCCATGCAGCGTGGCCTGCGGCCTGGTTTCGGTAGCAATATAATTGACAAGTCATGACATGTCCTGATAATCTTCCGTCATGGCCAAAATAAAGATCAGTTCCAAAGTTGAACAGCGCGAATGGGAAGCGCTGCAAGCGATCGCTTATGAATCAAAGCAAAGCATTGCCGGCTTGCTGTCCGAAGCAGTCGCAGACTATGTTCGCAAGCGTCGTCTGCGTCCTGAAGTCCTCTCGCAGCTTGAAGATTCGATCAATGAAAACGAGGAATTAGGGTTCCGCCTTGCCAAATGATACGGTTAAGTTTTTGTCACTTGATGAAGCTATCGCCATCCACGAACGGTTAATTGAAAAATTCGGCGGCAGCCCGGGCCTGAGGGATAAGGGCTTGCTGGAAAGTGCTCTGTTTCGGCCGCAAACAGGTTACTACCCGGATCTGGCACATATGTCCGCCGCACTGTTTGAGTCCCTGATCAGTAATCACGCTTTTGTGGATGGGAACAAACGCGCAGCCTTCTTCATTTGTGATATTTTTCTACGCATCAATGGCTGGAAACTCGCTGTGGACCCAGATGATGCGTACACGTTTATCATTTGTGCTTTAGAGAACAGTTCCTGTGATTTTGAGCATTTACTTCCCTGGATTCAGCGATACACGATAAAAATTGCGTAGAAAGGGGGTATTACCTATCTACTCTGGCACTTGACTCCGACCCTGCTTCCACCAGGAGCCTGTCGGATTTAACATGATCTACTGCGAAAAAGCCGAGTTTGGCCAGATTTCCCGTTAATAGCGGTGCTATTGTCCTCAAAAGACCGAAAAATCTGACTCAAATCGGCGTTTCCTCGCTACAATCGGTCAAACCCGACAGGCTCCTGGCCTTGTGTTGCGACAAAAAGGAACAGCAGCGATGGCATTTCTGAATTTGCAGGTCGACACCGATGACCTCCCCCGGGCCGCCACACTTGAGTGGGAGCCCATGGCACCGGCACACAAACGCGAAGTGCTGACCCAGGTCGTGATCACGTGGGGGCTTCTTTTGCTGGTGGCGACGGTC
>QIKV01000106.1 GCA_003233115.1 Oceanospirillales bacterium | reverse complement strand
GCCATGCACGCCTATGAACTGAAGCGCCAGGCACGCGCTGTCGCCTGATACCGGAGCAAGCAAATGACGCAACAGACCCTGCCACTTTTTGAGATATTCATCCGCTCCAAGCGCGGCCTGGACCATCGCCATGTCGGTAGCCTGCACGCCGAAGACTGCGAACAGGCGCTGGAATACGCCCGTGATGTGTATTTACGCCGCAGCGAGGGCGTCAGCATCTGGGTGGTCCGCTCGAGCGACATCACCGCCTCGCAGGAAAGCGACGTGGCGTCATTCTATGACCCGATGGACGATAAGCCCTACCGTCATGCAACCCACTATAAGCTCCCCAAAGAAGTGGATAACATGTGATCTGCATGATGGCAACCGAACTTAAACCCGCATTGATCAACTACTGCATCGCGCTCGGCGACGACTCGGTCATATTGGGCCACCGCTTATCTGAATGGTGCCGCAACGGACCCTTTCTCGAAGAAGACCTGGCATTGACCAATGTGTCTCTGGATTTCATCGGCCGCGCACGCATGTTTTATTCCCACGCTGTCGAACTTGAGGGTAAAGGTCGTACTGAAGACGACATCGCTTATTTAAGGGATTGCCGCGAGTATCGCAACTTCCTGATCAACGAATTACCGAATGGCGATTTTGCCTTCACCATGGCGCGTCAGTTTCTGGTCGATGCCTACGATATGGGCTTTTTCACCGAACTGGCCAGGTCAAAGGATCCAATGCTGGCCGCTATTGCTGCCAAGGCGGTCAAGGAGTCCCGCTATCACCTGCGACGCAGTGAAGACTGGATCAAACGTCTCGGCGACGGTACTGAAGAAAGCCATGAGCGCGTACAAACCGCTTTCAACCAGCTATGGGGCTATGTGGCCGAAATGTTCGAACCAGCAGACCAGGAACGGCAACTGGTCGAAGCCGGTATCGCTGTGGACCGCAACGCGCTGCGGGGAGACTTCACTGCAACTGTCAAAGCCACCTTACAGGAAGCCACGCTGGCTGTACCGGATGAAGAATGGGCCATCGGCGGTGGCCGCAATGGCATGCATACTGAACACCTCGGATATCTTTTAGCGGAAATGCAGTTTTTACAGCGCGCCTACCCCGGCCAACAATGGTAACTGCGGCTAACAAACCGGACAGCAAAGAACTGTTGGCGTTGTTAAGCAGTGTCTGCGATCCGGAAATCCCCGTCCTGACTCTTGAGGACCTTGGGGTTTTGCGCAATATTTCGCTCGATAACGGCAAGATCACAGTAACCATCACACCCACCTACGCCGGTTGCCCGGCCATGGAGGTCATGCGTTCAGATATTGAAACCACGCTGACAGAGGCAGGTTATCAACAGGTATCGGTGCAACAGAGCCTGAGTCCTGCATGGACCACCGACTGGATGAGTGCGAACGGCCGGCAAAAGCTCCGCGCCTATGGCATCGCACCACCGGCAACGACCACCTGCGGCCAGTCAACGGGTCATATCGAATGCCCCCGGTGCGGCAGCGGTGAGGTGAAAAAAATCAGCGAATTCGGTTCCACCGCCTGCAAGGCGCTTTACCAGTGCCAGGATTGCCGTGAGCCATTCGATTATTTTAAATGCATATAGGGGCACCCAAAATAGTTCATGCGCTCGCCCACGGACTATTTTAAGCTTCCTGAATAAAAACAAAGGTAACTGAATTGAGCAAGCAATTTTATCCGTTATGCGTAAGCGACCTGCACAAGGATACCGAAAATGCGGTCGTGGTGACTTTTGATGTAACGGATGAACTGGCGGATAAATTTACCTTTATCCAGGGTCAGTACCTGACGCTGAGACAGCAAATTGACGGTGAAGAAGTTCGCCGCTCATACTCCATCTGCGCAGGTCTGGACGATGACCGGTTGCGGGTGGCGATCAAGCACGTCGCAGGCGGCGTATTTTCCACCTGGGCAAACGAGCAACTCAAGGCCGGTGACAGCCTGGATGTGATGCCGGCGCGGGGTGATTTCTTCACACCTGTCGATCCTGAACAAAGCAAACACTATCTGTGCATCTGTGCCGGCAGCGGGATCACGCCGATACTGTCGATCATTAAAACTGTGCTGGCACGCGAACCTGGCAGCACGGTGACATTACTGTATGGCAACCAGCGCACCACCACGATGATGTTTCGCCAGGAACTGGCATTCCTGAAAAATGCCTACCTGCAACGCTTCCACTGGATCAATATTTTTAGTCGCGAACCGCAGCAGGTAGATCTGCTAAGCGGCCACCTGGACAACCGCAAAGGCGGCGCTTTGAACCAGCGCCTGATCAATATCAGGGGCTACGACGAGTTTTTCCTGTGTGGCCCTGAGGCGATGATTTCCGAGGTCTCACGCGGCCTGCGCGGTGAGGGTGTCAGCGAGGAAAAGATTCACTTTGAACTATTCGCTGCTTCTGCCGAGAGTGCCCGTCAAGCCATTCAACGACACCATGCCCGCGCCCAGGAATATCAGGGCATGGTCAGTCAGGTCAGCATCCTGTCGGGCGGGCGCGAATATACTTTTGAGTTAAGCACCGATGGCGAGAACCTCCTTGATGCCGGACTTCGCAACGGTGTTGATTTGCCGTTTTCCTGCAAGGGTGGTGTTTGCGCTACCTGTAAGGCCCGCCTGCTTGAAGGGGAGGTGGACATGGATCTGAACCAGGCTTTGCGGCCGGAAGAGATCGAAAGTGGTTATATCCTGTCCTGCCAGTCACACCCGATTTCGAAAAAAATCGTTGTCGATTTCGATCAATTCTGAATAATTACTGCCGATGAAATCAAAAGTAACCAGCCCGCTCGACCACTTTCTGCAGCAGCGCATGCGCCAGGGCAATATCAGCAGCACTTCGCTGGTCTTTACCTTCTTCTGTGATGTTGTCACCCAGCATGGCGGGGAAATCTGGCTCGGCAGTGTGATCCACGCATTGGCACCGCTGGGTATCAATGAGCGCCTGACCCGCACGGCGGTCTTCCGCCTGGTACAGGACGGGTGGCTGGAATCGCGCAAACAGGGCCGCCGCAGCTACTACCGTCTGACCAAAACCGGCCAACACTACTACCAGCGTTCTGCAAGGCGGATTTATGCCAGTAGCAAACCTGCCTGGGATGGGCTGTGGACCCTGTTGTTTGCCTCCTTGGTACCGGAAGATAAACGTGATGCCCTGCACCGGGGGCTATCATGGCTGGGTTACGGTCGCATGGCCGCAGGCGTCTATGCCCTGCCCAGCAACGACCGCCCACCGCTGGACGAGCTACTGGCAGATCTGGACCTGGAAGATTGTATTGTATGCATGCAGGCACAGACTGATAATGCCGGGAGCTTGCAAAAACTGGTCATGTCGCGTTGGAAGCTCGATGACTTGCGACAGCATTATAAGGAGTTTACGGTGCGCTACCGCAAAGCCCTGAGGGCATTGCGGTGCAACCAACCGCCTGGCGGACATGCGCTGCTGCTGCTACGGATATTGATGCTGCAGGAGTACCGCAGAATACTGTTGAGCGACCCTGAACTGCCCGCGGCCATGTTACCCGCAAACTGGGAAGGTTACGCCGCCCAGTCACTGGTGGGTGAAATTTACCGGGAAATTGCCCTGCACACCGCTGGCTGGGTCAACCGTGAATTGAGCAATGCCAACGGCAAGCTCAAAGGCGGTACCAAATTGTTAAAAACCCGCTTCACCCGGCCACTGGCTGGTTAAGCCAGTGGCAGGCAGAGCAAAACATTAATGACCATGAGGCCACCCCAATGAATCAGGTAGTTTCCATAGCCACCGAGGGCCAGATCGCTATCATTACGATCGACAATCCACCGGTCAACGCACTATCCCAGGCAGTGCGCAGCGGCCTGCTCGAATGTGTCAATGAGGCTGTCTCTGACAGGAACATTCATGCCATCATCCTTATCTGCACCGGCAGAACCTTTATTGCCGGCGCCGACATCTCTGAATTCGGCCAGCCACCACTGGAACCCTTCCTGCCGGATGTCCTGGAGACACTGGATAACTGTAGCAAGCCGATCATTGCGGCAATGCACGGCACAGCCCTTGGCGGCGGACTGGAAACGGCACTCGCATGCCGTTACCGCATTGCCCTGGATAGCGCCCGTATCGGCCTGCCCGAAGTAACCCTTGGCTTGATCCCCGGTGCGGGTGGCACGCAACGACTGCCCCGTATCGCTGGGCTTGCCAGTGCACTGGACCTGATTACCTCCGGCCGGCATGTGGCCGCCAAAGAAGCCTTGCGGATGGGTGTACTTGATCAGATCACCACCCAGGAAGACCTGCTGGCGGCCGCCATGGATTTTGCCAGGCAAATGCTGGCAGCGGGTGATTCACGGCAACGGATTTCCGCAACCCGATTGGAAGACTCATCTGAAAACCGCGCAATCCTGGCCGACTGGGAAACCCGGTTGCGCAAAAAGGCCCGTGGGCAGGAATCACCACTGGTGGCGCTGGAGTCTATTAAAAATGCAGTCAGGCTACCCTTTGCCGAGGGGCTGGAAAAAGAACGTGAGCTATTCATGGCTTGTATGGGTTCCGCCCAATCCAGGGCCCTGCGGCATATATTCTTCGCAGAAAGAGCCGCTGCAAAACTGCCGGCATCCATTGCGGATGCCCCGGCAGACATTCACTCGGCGGCCATCATCGGCGGCGGTACCATGGGCCGCGGCATAGCCATGTGCTTTGCCAATATAAATATACCGGTAAAGGTTATCGAAACGGACCAGGACAGGCTGGCTCAGGCACTTGAGGCTATCGAAAGAACCTACCGGAAAATGACGGTTCAAGGGCGTATCAATGAAGACCAGCAGCGCCGGCGCATGGCGCTGGTAACGGGTAGCTGCGAGCACGCTTCACTGGCCCAAACCGACCTGGTTATTGAAGCAGCTTTTGAAAATCTGGAGGTCAAACGCAGTATCTTCGGTTCCCTGGACAGGCATTGTAAAGCCGACGCAATACTGGCAACGAATACCTCCTACCTGGATATTGAAGCCATTGCATCGGCTGTCAGCGAGCCGTCACGGGTGCTGGGCATGCATTTCTTCAGCCCGGCACATATCATGAAATTGCTTGAGGTCGTGCGTACGCCGCAAACCTCAGCCGGCGCTATCTCGACCATGATGAAACTTGGCAAGGCGCTGGGAAAGCGCACGGTACTGGTTGGCAATGGTTTTGGTTTCGCCGCCAATCGTATGTATTCCGCCTATGGGCGCGAAGGGCAGCAGATTTTGCTTGAGGGTGTGACGCCTGCGCACCTGGACCAGGCCATGAAGAACTGGGGCATGGCCATGGGGCCGGCCGCTGTACTGGATATGTCAGGTATCGATATCGGCTATAACGCACGCCAGCAGAACCCTCACCCGCCTGACGATCCCTGTTACTTCCGCCCGGCTGACCTGCTGGCAGAACACGGCTACCTGGGCCGCAAGAGCGGTCGTGGGTTCTACCGCTATGACCCGAACACCGGACAGGCAAGTGAGGACCTGGAAATCATCGAACTAATCCGTGGCGACGCCCGGCGCCTGGGCGTTGATCAACGTGACTTGCCAGAACACGATATTCAGCAGCGCATGATCCGGGCCATTGCCACTGAAGGCGAAGCCATCCTTGCCGAAGGTATCGCCGGCAAGCGCAGCGACCTTGATGTTATCTGGGTCAACGGCTATGGATTTCCCCGCTGGCGCGGGGGACCAATGCATTACGCCACTGAAATGGGTTGGCTTTGACCCAGGTTGGTATTTACGCGGGTCAGAATTACTTTTCTGCCGCAATCTGTTCGATGATTTCACGCTGGCCCTTCAGGTCAAAACCAATGCTCATGGCGAAGTTCAGGATGGCGTCAGGATGGGTGTGATGGGCCTCATTGAAGGCCCACAGCGTAGTGCAACGCAAACCGGAACGGCAAAACGCCAGCACAGGACCCTGGGCCCGCTTAAGCTGATCGGCAAAATCCACGGCATCCCGGTGGGTCACCTTGCCTGATATAACTGGCTGATTGATAAAAACCAGACTGTTCCTGGCCGCTGCAGTAGCCAGATCAAGCGCCAGTGGCTGGTCATCAGCTTCTCTGTCCGGGCGATTGTTGATGAGGGTCCTGAACCCCAGTGCGGCAATGTGTTCCATTTGGGTAGGAAGAATTTGCGCTGACACCGACAGCAGCGGTGAAATTTTTTTAATTTCCATAGATCAGATCCCTTCGGATGGTTGACGGTGATCGTTAAAAAGGCCACACCGACGGCACTGTACGTGCCAGGATATATACCCCCATCACGATCAGGAATAGTCCAAATAACTTCTTGAGCCTCTGCTGGTCAACACGACCGGCAATCCGACTGCCAATGAAACTACCCACGATACCAAGCACAGTAACCATGGCAATCACCTTCCAGTCCAGGACCAATCCCTGCTTGTCCAGCACATCCATGTATTTCCAGAAACCGGTGAATGATTTAAGCGCAATAATCACCAGGCTGGTCGCCACGGCCCGATGCATGGAAAGCCCGCCAAGCAGCACCAGTGCCGGTACAATCAAAAACCCCCCGCCGACACCCACCAGTCCGGTCAGTATTCCAACCAGCAGTCCATCCAGACCGATCTTCCAGACACTTCTTGGCTGCCGGAGGGCGTGGTCAAGCGCCATCGGTTTCAGCATCTGCCAGGAAGCCAGCAACATAACCAGGGCAAACAGCACCAACTGGATCAGTCCGGAAATCCAGCTTGCCAACGACGCACCCATATACGTGCCAGCCATACCGGGGATACCGAACAGCACGACTATACGCCAGTCAACCTGTCTTTTCCTCAGGTAAGGCAGGCTGCCCGCTAACGCAATGGCGCCCACAATGGCAAGCGAACCAGCGATAGCCAGTTTCTCATCCTGACCAATCAGATAGACCAGTACCGGGACGGTCAGAATCGAACCGCCCGAACCAAGCAGCCCCAGGCTGACCCCAATAGCCAACGCACCCAGCCATGCGAAAATAGAGAGTCCCATTAAATTAACCTGTTCCGTTAACCTGTAATTTGCGCCAAAATCCAGGTTGCAGGTGCTGCACTTTCAGGTTGATGAACATGTAGCCGGCTGTGAAACATTCAGCCTCCCGGAAAAAATATTGTGGGCAATCCACTGAAGATAGTTTATCACTGCTGTCCCGTTAACTGTAAATAAAAAGGCCTGAAATTCCAGTCAATTTGTTATAATTTGTAACAAAAAGGAATAATCAGGCCATGGCACATTATAACACTGTGTTCTCTCAACTGCTCAAACTGATACCGAGACATGAATTCGAGACCTTGGCAAAACAGCATCATTCCGGGCGTTCATTCCGCTCAGCATCTCGATGGTCACAGTTTGTAACCATGGCTATGGGGCAATTATCAGGCCGTAAGAGCTTGCGAGATATTGGGTAGCGCCAAACTCTCGCGCTCAAACTTATCCCGCATTAATGAAAACAAACCTTATGCACTTTATGAAGCGTTGTTCGAGAAATTATTAAGGCGCTGCCAGGGCGTAGTTCCTGGCCATAACTTCCGTTTTAAAAACCCGCTTTATTATTCTCTGGATGCATCGACGATTGATTTATGTTTGTCGGTTTTCCCCTGGGCAAAATTCCGTACAACCAAAGGCGCTGTGAAACTCCATGTTGGGTTAAACCATGCTGGCTACCTACCTGAATTTGTAACCCTGACAGAAGGCAGAAAACATGATGTAACGGTTGGTCGAATACTGAAATTCCCCAAGGGAAGCATTGTCGTAATGGATAAAGCTTATAACGACTACACTTGGT
>QIKV01000074.1 GCA_003233115.1 Oceanospirillales bacterium | reverse complement strand
ACCGCCGATGCGAGCGTGCCGAAGCATCTGAATATCAAGTTGACGCGCGCCAAGCTGGAGTCACTGGTCGAAGACCTGGTCAAGAAAACCATCGGCCCCTGCCGTACCGCGCTGGACGATGCCGGGCTCAAAATCAGTGAAATTGCCGACGTTATTCTGGTCGGTGGACAGACCCGTATGCCGATGGTGCAGGCAGCAGTGACTGAACTGTTCGGCCAGACACCACGCCGGGATATCAACCCCGATGAAGCCGTTGCCCTCGGTGCTGCTGTGCAGGGTGGCGTGTTGTCAGGCGAAGTCAAAGACGTGTTGTTGCTTGATGTCACGCCGCTGTCCCTCGGTATTGAGACCATGGGCGGGGTCATGACCAAGCTGATCGAGAAGAACACCACGATCCCGACCAAGGCTTCGCAGATTTTCTCAACCGCAGAAGACAACCAGACCGCGGTCACCGTGCACGTGCTGCAGGGCGAGCGTGAAATCGCCAGCGCCAACAAATCACTGGCCAGGTTCGATCTTGCGGGTATTGCCCCGGCCATGCGTGGCATGCCGCAGATCGAGGTGACCTTCGATATTGATGCCAACGCCATCATGCATGTCAGTGCCAAGGACAATGCGACCGGCAAGGAACAGCGGATTGAAATCAAATCCGGCTCCGGCCTCTCTGACGAAGAGATCGAAAGCATGGTGCGGGATGCCGAAGCGCACGCTGAGGAAGACCGCAAGTTCCACGAAACGGTCACGGCACGTAATAATGCCGACGCCATGATTCATGCCACCCGCTCCAGCCTGAAAGAACTGGGCGACAAGCTCGGTGATGATGATCGTAAGAAAATTGAAGCTGCGATTGAAGACGTTGAGGCAGCCATGAAGGAAGACGATAAAGAAGCCATTGAAGCGGCCACGACCAAACTGACCGAAGCCTCCCAGGTCATCTACGAGCAGGCGGCCGCCGCAGCCCAGGCCGAAGCAGAAAGTGCTGAAGGTTCAGCAGAAGCTACGCCGGATGATGTGGTCGACGCGGAGTTTGAAGAAGTTGATGAAAACAAGGGCGAAGACAAATAATATATTTGCCTGAGCTTTAACCCCCTGTCCTCCAACCCCAAAAACCCCGGCACCCGCCGGGGTTTTTTTGTCTGCCCAATCGACCCGGTGGGCATGAATGTCCACCCTACAGGTGCGTAACCCAACCGTAGGGTGGACATTCATGTCCACCGATTGTAATATTCCGATTGCAATACTCATTGAGACCGGCTGAGGGACAGGCCCTTTGACGCCGGGGCAACCTTCGGGACTAACCATCCCGTAAAGGTGCCAACTCCTGCGGAGTCCTCCCGGACATCCGGAAAATGAGCGAACCGGCAGCACGATATTTTGTGATGGGCCGTTCCCCTCCAACGGCTTTGCCGGAGTTTCCAATGAGGTTTATCGGTAACCTCAAGCATGGAAACAAGGCGGTCATCATGAAACACCACAAAATCACCCACGCGGTTCGTGCAGGCGTTGACACTGACGGGCAGTATGGCGCCGTGATGCCGCCGCTTTACCTGTCATCAAATTTTAGTTTCACAGGCTTCGGGGGCAAGCGCGAATATGATTATTCGCGCAGCGGCAATCCAACCCGGGACGTCCTGGCGACCGCGCTCACCGACCTCGAAGGTGGCCACGGTGCCGTCATTACCAATACGGGCATGTCGGCCGTGGTGCTGGTAACCCACCTGCTCAAGGCACAAGACACCATGCTGGCGCCGCACAACTGCTACGGTGGCTGTTACCGGGCGTTTTCATCGCTGGCGGCTGCCGGGCGTTTTAAAACGCAGTTCATTGACTTCACCGACAGCAGTGCCGTACGGCGGGCCTGTCTGCAGCAGCAGCCAAAAATAATCTGGGTGGAAACACCCAGCAACCCGTTGTTGCGGGTCACTGATATCCGCGCAATGGCCGTGCTGGCGCGTGAATGCGGGGCTTTGCTGGTGGTGGATAACACCTTTCTGACGCCTTTATTGCAGCAACCCCTGGCGCTGGGCGCCGACATCGTCGTGCATTCCACCACCAAGTACATCAACGGCCACAGTGACGTTGTGGGCGGGGCGGTGGTGGCAAAAACACCGGCTTTACTTGAAGAACTGGCCTGGTGGGCGAATTGTATCGGCTCCACCGCCTCGCCCTGGGACTGCAATCAGACGCTGAGGGGCCTGCGCACACTGCATGCCAGGCTGCGCTGCCATGAGGAAAATGCACAGGCAATTGTCAGGGTTCTCAATACGCATGCCGCGGTTTGCCGGGTCCACTATCCCGGCCTCACGAGCCACCCGGACCACCACCTGGCACGGGCGCAACAAACGGGTTTTGGTGGTATTATCAGCTTTGAACTGGCCGGCGGCGAAGTGCAGGTGCGGGCTTTTCTCGATGGTCTGGCATGTTTCACACTGGCTGAGTCACTGGGTGGCGTGGAAAGCCTGGTGTGCCATCCCGGCAGCATGACCCATGCCGCAATGGTGCAGGAGGCGCAGCGCGAGGCCGGTATCGGACCGACGTTGCTCAGGCTATCGGTCGGAATTGAGCACATTGCCGACCTGGTGGTTGATATCTCTGCCGGCCTGGCGCGGGCGCAGAAATCGGTAGAATTTATGCCTAAAATAACCCGCTATGCTTGAATTTACGACTGTTCGGCCTCAAATCACCTGCTGACAAAAACAAGTAGCTGAACTGACGTCACTATGGCAAAACGCGATTACTACGAAGTGCTCGGTGTGCAGCGCACGGCTGACAAGGCTACGCTGAAGAAAGCCTATCGAAAACTGGCGATGAAGCACCACCCGGACCGTAATCCGGATGACGCCGATGCGCAGGAACACTTCAAAGAGGCACAGGAAGCCTACGAAATCCTCAAGGATGACCGGAAACGTGCGGCCTATGACCAGTTTGGGCATGCGGCCACCAATCCTGGTGCCCGTGGACCAGCCGGTTTCGAAGGCGATGTCGGTGATATTTTCGGCGATATTTTCGGTGATATTTTTGGCGGCAGGGGTGCTCGTGGCGGCCGGTCGCAGCAACAACGTGGTTCTGATTTGCGTTTCTCGATGGATCTTGATCTGGAGGAGGCCGTAGCGGGCATCAACCGTGAAATCCGTATCCCGACGCTGGGCCAATGTAAGAAATGCCATGGCAGCGGTGCTGCAGATGGTGAAAAAACATCCTGCACAACCTGCGGCGGCGTTGGTCAGGTGCGTATGCAGCAGGGAATTTTCTCCGTGCAACAGACTTGCCCGGCTTGCAAGGGCATGGGGCAGGTCATCAAGAATCCGTGTTCTTCCTGCCATGGCCAGGGCAGGGTGCGCGAAACCCGGACCCTGTCGGTCAAAATCCCGGCAGGTGTAGATAATGGCGACCGTATCAGGCTGGCCGGCGAGGGTGAGGCCGGCATGGCAGGTGCGACACCCGGGGATCTTTACGTGGAGGTACGGGTCAGGCCGCACCGCTTATTTGAGCGTGATGGCAATGACCTGTATTGCGAAGTGCCAATTCATTTCACCACTGCAGCCCTGGGCGGAGAACTGGAGATACCAACGCTGAGTGGCCAGGTCAAACTGAAAATACCCAACGAAACCCAGACCGGGCGCGTGTTTCGCCTGCGGGGCAAGGGGGTCAAGTCGGTGCGCAGCCATCGGCAGGGCGACCTGATGTGCAAAATTGTGATTGAAACCCCGGTCAGGCTGTCGAAGGAGCAGAAGGAACTGTTGAAAAAATTCCAGGGTTCCTATGAAGACAGCAACACCGAGCACAATCCAAAATCGAGTTCGTGGCTGGATGGTGTCAGGGAATTCTTTGACCGGATGACATCATGATTCAGACGCTGGTACATGGTGCCGGTCGCATGGCCAGGCGGGTCCTGGCGCAGTTGCCGGACAGAACGGATTACCAATTGCTTGGGCTGGTGTCACGCACCGAACCGGACGCTGACCTGGCTGCAGACCCACTGGCAATGGCGTGGTACGCGTCACTGGATGAGGTTAAAAAAAGTGCGGACCTGCTGATTGATTTCACCTTGCCAGGGGGCACCGGGACAGCCGCTCACTGGTGTGCAGACAATGGCGTGGCAATGCTCAGTGGTACCACGGGTTTGTCCGACAAGGATGTTGAGGCCCTGAAGGACGCCGCGCTGAAAGTGCCGGTTTTGTGGGCACCCAACCTGAGCTACGGCGTCACGTTAATGACAGCGCTGGTACAGCAGGCGGCCGCCGCGCTGGGCGCATCAGCCAATATAACTATCACGGACCTACATCACCAACACAAGGTTGATGCACCTTCCGGCACCGCACTGGCGCTGGCGGCTGCGGTCATAGAAGGGCGATCGGAGCGCCTGGAAGATTTGCTCGACCCGCAACGCCTGCAGAATCCACCAGATGATGATGCGGGTGAACTGGCGTTTTCCAGTGTTCGCGAAGGTGAAGTTATCGGTGAACACAGCGTCCGTTTCGAATTGCCTGATGAGGTCATAGAGATCAGCCACCAAGCCCTCGACCGCAATGTCTTTGCCGCCGGAGCGTTAAAGGCCGGTGCCTGGCTGGTCGATCAGGACCCCGGCTACTACACCACCAGCGACTGGCTGGGCCCGTCGGGCTGATTTAAGGAACCTCTGATCGGTCATTCCTGCAAGAACCTGCAGAGCCGGGTGCATCCAGAATCCGCGAAATTTGTTAGACAGGTGCAATGGGTTCCAGTAAAATCCTGTCGCTTAGAGCATAATTTATCACGACCCAATCTAAGCGGGAATGGCTGGCCACAGCGTTCCCGTTTTGTGTATCCGGAGGCAGGGAATTGACACAGCAGGCGGTGCTGGCACTCGAAGACGGCAGTGTGTTCCACGGTCAAAGCATCGGTGCTGCCGGCAGCACCAGCGGTGAGGTGGTGTTCAATACGGCCATGACCGGTTACCAGGAAATCCTCACTGACCCCTCCTACGCAAGGCAGTTGGTCACCCTGACTTTCCCGCATATCGGTAATACCGGTTGCAATGCCGTTGACGAGGAATCCGCCCGGCCCATGGCAGCCGGGTTGATCGTGCGCGACGCCCCCTTGTTACACAGCAACTGGCGCAGCACTGAGTCACTGACGGACTACCTGCAACGCCATGGCATCGTCGCCATTGCAGATATTGATACCCGTCGCCTGACCCGCAGACTGCGGGAAAAGGGTGCGCAGGGTGGTTGCATCATGGCGGCTGTGGATGTGGATGCCGATGCAGAACAGGCACTGGAAAAAGCCCGGCAGTTTCCGGGCATGCAGGGTCAGGACCTTGCCCGTGAGGTAACGACGGATGCCGTTTATCAGTGGCAGGAAGGCGGCTACGACCTCGATTCACAGGCGTACCGGGGTGGGGGCTCCGAATTCCATGTGGTGGCCTACGATTTTGGCATCAAGCGCAATATTTTACGCCTGCTCGCCGATCGTGGGTGCCGCGTGAGTGTTGTGCCGGCAACCACCCCCGCCCCGGAAGTTCTGGCCCTGCAACCCGATGGCGTGTTTTTGTCTAACGGCCCGGGTGATCCTGAGCCTTGCAGCTACGCGATAACCGCGATCCGGGAAATATTGCAAACCGCCACACCCGTGTTCGGTATCTGCCTGGGGGTGCAGTTGCTGGGCCTGGCCGTGGGCGCCCGCACCATCAAGATGAAATTCGGCCACCACGGCGCCAACCACCCGGTCCAGGACCTCGCCAGCAGGCAGGTGTTGATCACCAGCCAGAACCATGGTTTTGCGCTGGATGAAGACAGCCTGCCCGGCCATGTGCGGGCCACGCACCGTTCGTTGTTCGATGGCAGCCTGCAGGGTATTGAACTGACCGACGGCAGCGCGTTCGGTTTCCAGGGCCACCCCGAGGCCAGCCCCGGACCGCACGATGTGGCGCCGCTGTTTGACCGTTTCATCCGCATGATGAGATCCGCCAGGGGATGATCTGAGCAGATGCCAAAAAGAACCGACATTCAAACCATATTGATCATTGGCGCCGGCCCGATCGTCATAGGCCAGGCCTGCGAGTTCGATTACTCCGGCGCCCAGGCCTGCAAGGCATTGCGCGAAGAAGGCTACCGCGTGGTGCTGGTCAATTCCAACCCGGCCACCATCATGACCGATCCCGAAACGGCCGATGCGATATATATCGAGCCGATCGAGTGGCGTACGGTCGAGCAGATTATCGCCAAGGAGCGCCCCGATGCATTACTGCCGACCATGGGCGGTCAGACCGCACTGAACTGCTCGCTGGACCTGGTGCGCAAAGGCGTGCTGGAAAAGTACGGCGTGGAAATGATCGGCGCCTCGCGCGAAGCCATCGATATGGCGGAAGACCGTGACCTGTTCCGCCAGGCGATGGCAGAAATCGGCCTCGAAACCCCCGATGCAGAACTTGCCCACAGCCTCGATGAAGCGCTGGAGAAACTGGACTTGATCGGTTTCCCGACCATCATCCGCCCGTCCTTCACGATGGGGGGGTCCGGCGGTGGTATCGCCTACAACCGTGAAGAGTTTATCGATATCGTCAAATTCGGCCTGGAACAGTCACCGACCACCGAAGTATTGCTGGAAGTATCCGTGCTGGGCTGGAAAGAATTCGAAATGGAGGTGGTGCGGGATCACCAGGACAACTGCATCATTATCTGCTCAATTGAAAATCTGGACCCGATGGGTATCCATACCGGCGATTCCATCACGGTGGCACCGGCTCTGACGTTGACCGACAAGGAGTACCAGCGTTTGCGCGATGCCTCGATCGCCGTGCTGCGCAAGATCGGCGTGGATACCGGTGGTTCCAACGTCCAGTTCGCGATCAACCCGGAAGACGGCAGGGTCATTGTCATCGAGATGAATCCGCGCGTCTCGCGTTCATCCGCACTGGCCTCCAAGGCCACCGGATTCCCGATTGCCAAGGTTGCCGCCAAGCTGGCGGTCGGCTTTACGCTGGATGAACTACGCAATGAGATTACCGGCGGCGCCACACCGGCGTCATTCGAGCCGACCATTGACTACGTTGTGATCAAGGTTCCACGTTTTGCATTTGAGAAATTCCCCGCCGCCAACGACCGCCTGACCACGCAAATGAAGTCGGTGGGCGAGGCCATGGCGATTGGCCGCACCTTCCAGGAGTCGCTGCAAAAAGCCCTGCGCAGCCTCGAGACCGGTCGCGACGGCTTTGACCCGGTGCTTGAGGCCAGTGATCCGGAAGAGCGGGCGGCGGAGCTTATTTACGAGTTACGCGAAGCCGGTGCCG
>QIKV01000066.1 GCA_003233115.1 Oceanospirillales bacterium | reverse complement strand
GGTTACCGGGCCAGACTGAACATTCGCCTCGCCGTGGTCAGCAAACAGATCCCAGAGCGCCTGGTAATCGCCGACGTCACTCCACCCCATTTCGACTGGAACGACCTGAACATTCTGTGCATGCTCCATGACAGCAAAATCGATCGAAATATTCGACGCTTTTCCAAACTCTATCGGGTCCAGAAAGCAGGTCGTACCGGGTGAAGCGCCAAGGGCTGCCGTAACCGCTGGAACAATATCCGGTGCATGACGCATAAGGGCGTCGTGTATGGTCTGTGCCTTGAACAGGAAAATACCGGCATTCCAATAATAATGTCCTTCGGCGATATATTGCTCTGCGACCTCAAGGATTGGCTTTTCGACGAATGATTCAACCGCGAGCGCTTTGCCCGACTGACCTGTCTCAGCCTTGATATAGCCATAGCCGGTTGCCGGATAAGACGGGCGTATTCCGAATGTGACAATCGCACCGTTCTGCGCCGCCTCAACCGCCTTGTTGATGGCGCTGTGGAACGCCTCGACATCCTGGATATTATGATCGGCAGGGAGAATAAGCAGCAGATCATCGGGGTTTGCGACCAAACTGACGGCTGCGATCGCGGGTGCGGAATTGCGACCAAAGGGTTCAAGGATCAGCCTCGCATCCGGGAGGGCCTTTTCCAGAAGGCTGCGATGACGCGCCGAACCAACAACAGTGATCGGTGCAAATGCAAGCTCTGTGACTGAGGTCTGCGAAAACCGCTGCGCTGTTTCGGCAATCATTGAGCGCTCAGAGGTCAGCGGCAAGAACTGTTTTGGCTGATCCGGTGTGGACAATGGCCAAAGCCGGGTTCCGGACCCACCACACAAGATTACAGGACAAACAGTTGTTGGCATTTTCATTCCCCGCGCCGACGCAACATCTTCAGTGACTTAGGGCAGGGAGCCGGGCAAGACAAGCGTGTGCTCGCGTCTCCCAGCCAGAGAAAATATCACACGAAAACGCCAACCCAAAATGAGGCAATTTTCAGGGGGCAGATCATGAGTATCAGGTGTCGTAGCTCACATCATTGGTTGCTAAACCCATATCTGACGGCGTATCAGAAGCTGGAACTTGCCATTTACAGAGCTTAGGCTCGTTGAAGGCTATCCAGTAGAGTTTTGTAATGGGATCAACCATGTCCACTTTGAAGAAAAAAACGCAAGCTGCCCCCCTTAAAACGACAAAATCTCGCAAGCGTGCGAAAGAGAAGTCTCTGGAATCAGCTACATTTATCAATTTTCTCGGGGATACGATCAGCTTCCCTGAGGGTGATGAGGTGCTGAAATATCTTCGCGAAGGCTGGTATGAGTTTACCGAGCAAGCCTTCCTGGTCGATTATATGCGCCCCGGCGATACTATAATTGATTGCGGGGCCCATGCCGGTTTGTATTCTGTATTGGCGAGTAACATTGTCGGCGATGCCGGTTCGGTTATAGCCGTGGATCCCAACACGGATATTCTTCCGTATTTAGTGCAAAACCTGAAAAGCTCAGCGGTCAAAAAGTTACTTGTGTCGCACAGGAAGCGGCGGTGCCTCATACTCCAGGCGGCGATCGGGGCTACAGTTGGCGAAGCAACATTGTACCGAGGGGCCAAATCGAGGAGCGCATACGCATCAGTTCATTCTGCCAGTGGCATTGGGCGACCACTGAAGGTCGCCATGCTGACGCTGAACCATTTGCAAGAGAAGTTGCAACCTCAGAACGTCACCTTGTTGAAACTCGATCTGGAGGGAAATGAGGTTGCCGCACTACAGGGGGCAGGCGACCTGTTCGCCGCCCATCCAGACATGGTGGCGATTGTGGAGTTCACGCGCGACAATCAGCTGGAGGCGGGACACAGTCTTGAAGAATTGTCCGGTATAATTGAGCAGAACGGCCTGACAATTGCGGATTATGATGCCAAGAGCAGCAAATTGCTGCCAGTAGATCCTGATGAGGGGAACTGGTACAAGAATTACTTTATTGTTCGCGATATTGCCCGCGCGAACAAGCGTCTGGCTCGTACCCGGACAGATATCAAGATGCGTACGATGGACTTTGTGGAAAAATGCAGCGCCAGGAATTCTGTTTACCAGCGCAGCATGTTTGTACAAAAGTTTTCTGAGCGGCTGAGTTCCAGCGTAGTTGCCCTGGCTGATATCGAGCTGGCGATTACTGCTGATGAGAACCAGCGCGACAGGATGTTGTCGAGCTTGCCTTCGAGTACGCACGAGGGCCTCCCTGAAGAGGGCGCTCAAAGCGTGATTGAGTTCTTTGAGAATGAACTCGGACGCATCAGGGGCAGCAGCCTCGCCCTCACAGAATCCATCGCGCTTGAGCGCCAGGAAAACCTCCGCACCAAGCAAAACTTGAAAGACCTCAAGGAGAAACAGGTCAACCACGTGTTTTTGGATGATGAGCTTCAGGCATCAAAAGACAAGGTTCACTTGCTTGATCAACAGCTTGGCAATGCGCGCGAGTATGCAAATTCTCTCAACGAGCGCTTGTTGAGCGCAAAGACCAAGGCCGTCAAATCCGAAGTCCTGGAAATGGAGCTGCAACTGCTCAACGAGGAATTGGACGCCCAAAGGCAGTTATGGACCCAGAAGAATGACATCAAGCTGAAGCGTGATGAGGCGCATGCGCAGTTATTGTCGGAGCTTGAAGGCAGGAATACGGTTCTGATCGCGGTGGAAAATGAACTCCGCGCGACGAAGAAGGAATTGCTGGACATCAATGAAGAAATCGGGCGGAGCAAACAGGAAACCGAACACCTTCATGAGGCATCCCAAGCAACAATTGCGCACCTCGAGTCCCGGATAGAAGAGCTGAACGATCATCTTGCTGCGGAAGCGGACCTGTCCTCTTCAAAAGACGCACAAATCGAAGAGTATGTATTGCAGGGCGAGGGTTTTCGGGTTGAAATTTCAGAGTTTGAAAAGCGGATTGACGGGCTTGCTTCTGAACTTTCAGATCAAACGAACAATTTCCATGAGGCGATGGAGGCGAAGAAGGAATTGCTGGGCATCAATGAAGAAATCGTGCGGAGCAAACAGAAAATCGAACACCTTCATGAGGCATCCCAGGCAACAATTGCACACCTCGATTCCCGGATAGAAGAGCTGAACGATCATCTTGCTGCGGAAGCGGATATATCCTCTTCAAAAGATGTGAAAATCGAAGAGTATGTATTGCAGAACGAGGGTTTTCGGGTTGAAATTTCAGAGTTTGAAAAGCGGATTGACGGGCTTGCTTCTGAACTTTCAGATCAAACGAGCAATTTCCATGAGGCGATGGAGGTTTCGCGTCAGGCGCAAGATGAAATGATTGCGCAGTTGCAGGGCGAGCATACCGCACGCGTCAACCAGTACGAGCGTGGCAAAGTGCAAGTGCTGGATTTCGTTTCAGGTTCTGCACGCAGCTTGTACGTCCAGTTGGGTGATCTTGAGAACGCGCGTTTGAAATTGCAGCAACTGATAGCGACGACCGAATCCTTGAAGCGATCCCGGTGGTTGAAATTGGGGCAGATGCTGAATGTGCGTGTGAATTCAACCTTGAAAGATATTTCTGACGAAGAGCAAGCCATAAAGGCGAGCATGAATACAATTGCTTTGCAGTTGCGATATGAGAGCGAAATGCACACCGAGATGAGCGCCAAGCTGAACAATGATGCGAGCTTTGCAGCAAACGGGCAGGGCGATGAGGCTGGGGCGCAGACGGATCGGGCGCACAATTATGAGACATTTTTGAAAGAGGATATTGCCAATATTGGGCAACATGCTTTCGCAATACAAAGATCAAGATGGTACAAACTTGGCAAGTTTCTGGGCTTGAAGAATGCCAAGGAAGTCGATTCGATATGTCGTGTTTACACGGCCAGTCGCCAGAAAGACCATTAGTTTTATCGTGAGATTGATGTCCGTGCAGGGAAGTTGTTCAGCCCCCGGGAGCGGATTATGCGAGCAGCTTGATCTCTTGCATGCTAAATTCAGGGTTTCGAGTGGCGTATGCTGAAGGGGGCGGAGAAGTCTCTTGAACAAGGCCGGATTGGCTGGCTATTTATCTCTACACACCGGGATCTGGAAGACGCTAGGGAAATGGACTTGCACGAGGTGTGTCGTGACCTGATTGAGGCGCATGGGTATCGTATATATATTGAGCATACCCCGGAGGAGAGCTACAGTGTTGATGGGCTGATCGTTGCGCATCATCCAGGTGAGGCGTGCCCTCCTGAAATCAAGATTGGGTGCAGCTTGCGCCACACTTACCCCTCTTCGTTTTACCAAGAAATACCTTATCTCAGTGTCCTCAAAACCGGCAGCGGCCCAATCTGCTCGGGCGGCTTGTAGAATGCAAGAATGTTCACTAACAGATGCACAAAGAGGCGATAAAGTCGCGGAGAATTCATTGCCCGAGCATAAGCGGCGAGTTTGGTAATCTAACACTGGTGGATAGTTGAAATCATGAATAACAAAACGGCGTTGATAACGGGTGTGACCGGCCAGGATGGGGCTTATCTGGCTCGCTTGCTTTTGGACAAAGGGTATGATGTGCATGGCATCAAGCGGCGGTCTTCTTCGTTCAATACTGCTCGCATCGATGACATTTATGTCGATGCGCATGAAAGGGATACGCGCTTTCATCTGCATTATGGTGATCTGACGGACACTTCCAACCTGATCCGGCTGGTTCAGGAAGTGCAGCCCGATGAGATTTACAATCTCGGGGCGCAATCGCATGTGCATGTTAGCTTCGAGACACCAGAATATACAGCTAATTCCGATGCTGTGGGTACATTGAGGGTGCTTGAAGCCATTCGTATTCTTGGTCTGGAAGAGAAGACGCGTTTCTACCAGGCGTCGACCTCCGAACTGTATGGACTGGTGCAGGAAACACCGCAAAGCGAAACCACGCCATTCTATCCCCGCAGTCCCTATGCTGCCGCCAAATTGTACGCGTACTGGATCACAGTGAATTATCGCGAAGCTTATGGCATGTATGCTGCGAATGGCATTCTCTTCAATCATGAGAGCCCTCTGCGCGGTGAGACTTTTGTGTCGCGCAAGATTACACGAGCGGTTTCGCATATTTCATGTGGCCTGCAAGACCGGCTCTATCTTGGCAATCTGGATGCTCAGCGTGACTGGGGGCATGCCCGTGACTATGTTGAGGGCATGTGGCGGATGCTGCAGCAAGACACGCCGGAGGATTATGTTCTGGGAACCGGTGAGATGCATTCTGTACGTGAATTTGCGGAGAAGTCGTTTGCGCTTGTCGGCAAGACGATTGAGTGGCGCGGTGAAGGCGTCGCTGAGACGGGCATTGATGCAGACACCGGTGAGACTTTGATTGAGGTTGATGAGCGTTATTTCAGACCAACCGAGGTGGAACTATTGCTGGCCGATCCGCGCAAGGCGCGTGAACAGCTTGGCTGGGTGCCGGAAACCAGCTTTGATGAACTGGTCAAGGAGATGGTTGAGTCCGACCTTGCCGAGGCGCGCAAGGAAGCGCAGCGGCGGAAAACCTGAGATGAGCTTGCCCGATGTCATTTACTCGCTTGAAGGCAAACGCGTATGGGTTGCCGGGCATCGCGGCATGGTTGGTTCGGCTGTGGTCCGGCGGTTGGAGCAAGAGGGTTGCGCAGAAATTCTAACGGTAACCCGGCAAGAGGTTGATTTGCGCGAAGCAGAAGCGGTCAATCGGTGGCTGGGAGACGTGCGCCCTGACGCGATCTTCCTGCCAGCCGCCAAGGTTGGAGGTATTCTGGCCAATGATACGTATCCGGCCGAATTTCTGTATGACAATCTGATGATTGCGGCGAATGTTATCCATGCCGCCCATAAATGCGGCACACAGAAACTCCTGTTTCTGGGCTCTTCCTGCATCTATCCAAAATTTGCCGATCAGCCGATTATCGAGGATGCAATGCTGACCGGGCCGCTTGAGCCAACAAATGAATGGTACGCGATCGCCAAGATCGCGGGCATCAAACTGTGCCAGGCTTATCGTCGCCAATATGGCAGCGACTTCATTTCGGCGATGCCAACCAATCTCTATGGCCCTGGCGACAATTACCATCCTGAAAACAGTCACGTCATACCCGGCCTGTTTGGCAAAGCATACCAAGCCAGGCGTGCCGGCAAGAACGATCTGGAGATCTGGGGTACGGGGACGCCGCGCCGAGAATTCCTCTATGTCGATGATTGCGCTGATGCACTGGTTTTCCTGATGAAAACTTATTCTGATGACATGCATATCAATGTTGGCTCGGGTGAAGACATTGAAATTGCTGCCCTTGCCGAGATGATAATGGATGTTTCCGGTCTTGAGGGCGAGTTATTGCATGATCGCTCAAAGCCTGATGGGACACCGCGCAAGCTGATGTCGGCTGACCGTCTGCGCGGCATGGGCTGGAACCCGGAAACTGATCTCAAATCAGGTTTGAAGCTGGCCTATGACTGGTTTCTGGAGCATGCTGCGGCCAAGACAATACCAGGTATGTAAATGAGCCTGCCCAAGTTTTGCATCACGGTGCCTATCGGTGCCTATCACCCCTTCCTGCGGGATTGCCTGACCAGTCTGGCTATTCAAACACCGAGGCCGCAAGTCGCGTTAGTTGATGCCTCTGGTGATCCACGTGTGGCGGCACTGGCAGACGAGTTTGATGATTTGCTCACCTATCGCCACCATGGCCCGGACCAAGGGCAAACGGATGCAATAGCAAAGGGGTGGGCGCAGCTTGATGGTGATGTTCTGGGCTGGCTTAATGGCGACGACGTTCTGTTTCCAAATGCCTTGCGCGATGCCAGCCTGGCCCTGCACCAACATCCTGACGCTGCCTTGGTGTATGGTCACAGCCAAATTGTGAATGACCACAATTCAGTGACCGGATTTCATTGGAATGTTGAGCCGCCAAGCGACCGGATATTGAGCCATTGCAATATATCCCAACCTTCATGCTTCTTCAGGCGAGCCGCTTATGATGCTGTTGGCGGGCTTGATCGCGACTTGCATTACACGATGGATTGGGATTTGTGGGTCAGGCTCTTCAAGGCGAACGGTGAGTTCGCGTTTATAGATACAGTCATGTCCAAGGTCTTGTGGTCAAGTGATGCAAAAACAGGCGGGTTTGGTGCACAAAGACGCAAGGAGTTGTCCCGGTTACTCAAGCAGAACCTGTCGCGCCGGGAGCAGGTCAACAGCTATATAGGCTTTGCTTCGCACCATTTGTTTGAGTATGTATTGCCAGCCGGATTGCGCCAAAAAATCTGGCGGCGTAACACCGATGGAGG
>QIKV01000058.1 GCA_003233115.1 Oceanospirillales bacterium | reverse complement strand
GACATGGGTCAGACGGGGGTCAGATTCAAATGCGGCATACAGCTATCAGTAAACACACCGCAGTCCGTGCATTTGAGTCCGACCCCGGGGTGATGTTACCCACGATCATCGTCCCTGTATTCAATGCATTTGAACAGCTTGAAGGTTGCCTTGAATCCCTAAGCCGTACGATTCCGGCCAATGCCGCTATTGTGCTGATCGACGACGCTTCGACGGATCACCGTGTTCAGCCACTGTTACAGGCCTGGGTTGGCCAGGCTGGCAGTCGTTACAGCCTGATCACGCAGCCACAGAACAGGGGCTTTGTGGCCACTGCAAATCATGGCATGCAACGGGCTGTGCAACGGGCTGATACGGATGTGGTGCTGCTCAATTCAGATACTGTGGTGACCACCGGGTGGCTGCAAAGGCTCGCAGATTGCCTGGCCTCTGACCGGTTCATCGCAACGGCAACCCCCTGGTCCAACAATGGCGAAATCGTGTCCATACCGGCTTTTTGTCACCCCAACCCAATGCCTGCCGACCCGGACGCGGTTGCAGTCGCCATCGCATCCTGTGGCAAGCCGGATTATCCCGACCTGCCAACGGCGGTTGGTTTCTGCATGGCAATATCATTGTCAGCGATCACGCAGGTGGGCTTGTTTGATGAAGCGGCCTTTGGCTGTGGCTACGGTGAAGAGAATGATTTTTGTCAAAGGGCGGAAAAAGCCGGTTTACGCAATGTTCTTTGTGATGACGCTTATGTGGTTCACCACGGTGGCGCGTCGTTCAAACCGCTGGGGTTGAGGCCGGATGGCCACAGCATGCAGCGCCTGCTGGCCAAACATCCGGATTACCAACAAAAAGTAGCAGAATTTATCCAGGCAGATCCGCTGGCACCCCGCCGGCAGGAAATCCTTACCTGCCTTGAGCGCTCAGGCCTGAGAATGAGTTAAAATCCATCCTGATGCAATATTCGGGCTAAGAATTTGTCAGATGCACTAGAATTTACCGGCGAGCGATTCACCCCGGAATGCGTGCGTGAAATCTGCTATGAACATTTTCACCGCTATGCACTGGCGACGCGCTGGTGTGCCGACAAGCACACCCTGGATGCGGCCTGTGGTGAGGGCTACGGATCGGCCCTGCTGGCAACGACCGCCAGCGCGGTTGAAGCCGTCGATATCTGTGCAAAGACCGTCGCGCACGCACGCCAGCGTTATGGACAGGTTGAAGGTCTGCATTTCCAGGTGGCAGACTGCACTTCCCTGCCATTTGCAGATGAAGAATTTGAGTGCGTGGTGTCATTCGAAACACTGGAACACCTGGACGCACAGGATCAACTGCTGGCAGAGTTCAGGCGAGTGCTGAAGCCGGATGGTTTGCTGGTACTTTCGTCGCCGGACAAAGCCGTGTATTCAGATCAGAAGAATGCCAGCAATGAGTTCCATATCAAGGAGCTTTACCGGCCTGAACTGGAGGCTTTGATTGGGCGTCATTTTAGCGCCTGGCGTTTGCTGGGTCAGAAATTGATGTTTCATTCTGCAATCTGGTCGTTGGACGGCGTGGAAAATGTATCGCTCGATCAGCTTGCAGGTGAGATTCTGATGCAATCGTCGGGCATAACGCAGCCACCCGGGTACTTCATTGCACTTTGTGCTGCCGCTGAAGCCGGACTGCCCGACAGCAATGAGCGGTTGTGGTTGTTCGATGACCGGGAAGAATCCGTCTATCAGCACTACTACGCAGAGATCAAACGCAACATGGCCGCCGGCGCCATCATCGCCGGACTGCAACAAGAGCTGGAAGTATTCAAGCGCCAGGCTGGACGGCCTGCACCTCGCCGGACATCCTGGTGGCAACGCCTGCTTGGCAAGACCTGATCCGCCGGTGACTGTCGCTGCCATTATCGTCAATTATAACGCGGGCGAACTGTTGCAACAGTGTGTCGGCGCCCTGTTGAAAAGCACGCTACATGCCCGGGTCACCATAGTTGACAATGCTTCAAGCGATGGCAGCGCACAACAACTGCGTAATTTGTACGGCGATCATCAGGGCATTGAGTTTCTGTTTAACCCGTCCAACCTGGGCTTTGCAGCGGCGGTCAACGCGGTCGCAGGTCGTGTTGACGCCGATTGGGTATTGATACTGAACCCTGACTGTATCCTTGCTCCAGCCGCCCTGGAGCACCTCAAGACCGCACTCGAAAAGGACACAAACGCGGCGCTGGCAGGCCCCATGGTGCATGACGGGCGTGGTCGGATTCAGCGCGCTACTGCACGCCGGTTCCCGGCTCCATGGAAGTCTTTTATGACCGCCAGCGGCCTCTGGCGCCTGGGTAAATGGTTGCCGGTATTCCATGGCATCGAAGTGGATGTCAGCGCAATGAATACCGGCGTCAGGATTGCTGAGGCCGTCAGTGGAGCCTGTATGCTGGTCAGGAAGAGTGCGCTGGCTGCTGTCGGCTACCTGGATGAAGGCTATTGCATGCACTGTGAGGACCTGGACCTTATGTACCGGCTGGCTAAACAGGGCTGGCATTGCCTGTATGTGCCGCAAGCAAACTGTGTTCATCTGCAGGGACTGTCCAGCCGCAGCCGGCCCACCTGGGTGCATTACCAGAAACATCGCGGTATGGTCAGGTTTTTTAGAAAGTTTCAGGCGGAAACAACTTCATTACCCGTTCGTTGGCTGGTTTATGCGGGTATCTGGCTCAGGTTTGCCATCGTATGGCCGCTGGTACTGATAAAACGTTGAACGCCCCGGTCGTTCTGGTCACTGGCGCAAGTGGTCAGATTGGGGTTTTTGCCATTCCGCGCCTGCTGCGCGCCGGCTTCCATGTCATCGCCCTCAGCCGCAAGGGCAAACCGCAGGGCTATGCAGATTTTGAGCAGGTTGAATGGCTGACCCCCGCCGATGATTCCCCGCTTGATAAGCATTGTGAATACCTGTTGTCGGCCGGTCCGCTGGAGTTGGCACGGGGAATCATAACCACCGGCAAGCGAATCCGGTCGGCGGTCATATTCAGCAGCAGCAGTGTAATGACCAAGCAGAAGTCGGCTGACCCGGCTGAAAGGCAACAGGTACAGGACATGCTGAAGCTTGAATCAGAGCTCGTGTCAATGGCTGAAAACCGTGCCCTTGAACTGGTGATACTCCGCCCGACAATGATTTATGGATGTGGGTTGGACACCAATATCAGTCGTCTGGCCGGTTGGATCCGCCGCTTTGGTTTCTTACCGGTTAACGGTAAGGCAGCAGGACTGAGGCAACCGGTGCACGCGGATGACCTGGCATCGGCTGCGGTGAGTGCATTGCTCAGTGAAGTGTCCTTACCCCGGAATTTGGTGTTGGCTGGCGGTAGCACCTTGAGTTACGCAGATATGGCTGGGCGTATTTTTTCTGCACTGGGCAAGCCGGCCAGGTTGCTACGCCTTCCGCAGTGGCTATTCATCCTGCTGGTCCGCGGCATACGGCTTTGCAGACCCGCCCTGGGCGTCTCGGGCGAAATGGTGCGCCGACAAGCCGTTGACCTGGTCTTCGATGACCGGCAAGCCCGGGAATTGCTTGCTTACAAGCCACGCCCCTTCGAGCCCTCGGCAAAAGACTTCAGCTTCCCGGAACCCCCGTAGGGTGGACATTTATGTCCACCATGCAACCGGTTCGGCGTACATGAATGTCCACCATGCAACCGGTTCGGCGTACATAAATGTCCATCATGCGAACCGCTCGGTGGACATAAATGTCCACCCTACATCTTTTTATATTTAATCCGGTGCGGATTTAAAGCTTCATCACCCAGGCGGCGCTTCAGATCCTGCTCGTAGTCTGAATAATTGCCTTCGAACCAGGTGACTTTACTGTCGCCTTCAAAGGCCAGCATATGGGTGGTAATCCGGTCAAGAAACCAGCGGTCATGAGAAATGACTACCACACAGCCCGGGAACTCGAGCAGGGCTTCTTCCAATGCGCGCAGGGTTTCTACGTCGAGATCGTTGGTCGGTTCATCCAGCAGTAAAACGTTGCCGCCGGCACGCAGTAATTTGGCCAGGTGAACACGGTTTCTCTCGCCACCGGAAAGGTCCCCGACCCGTTTTTGCTGATCGGAACCACGGAAATTAAAGCGGCTGACATACGCCCGTGACGGCATTTCGAAACGGCCGACACTGACCGTTTCAGATCCGTCGGAAATTTCCTCCCAGACAGTTTTTTCCCCGTTCAGGCTGTCACGGCTCTGGTCAACATAAGCCAGTTCAACCGTTGCGCCGATCGTGATCCGGCCACTGTCGGGTTGTTCAACGCCGGTCAGCATTTTAAATAAAGTAGATTTACCTGCCCCATTGCCGCCGATAATTCCGACAATCCCGCCGCGGGGCAAATCGAAACTCAAATCGGCAATGAGCAGGCGATCGCCAAACCCCTTGTGCAGGTTCTCAACCTCGATAACCTGGTCGCCCAGGCGGGGACCGGGCGGGATATAAATCTCCCGGGTCTCATTCTGTTTCTGGTATTCACGGCTGCTGAGTTCTTCAAAGCGTTGTAACCTGGCCTTGCTCTTGGCGCGTCGGCCTTTCGGGTTTGACCGAACCCATTCCAGTTCTTCACGGATGGCGCGCTGGTGTGCTTTTTGGCTGCGTTGTTCGTGTAACAGGCGTTGTTCTTTCTGCTCTAACCATGAAGAATAATTGCCTTTCCACGGAATGCCGTGGCCGCGATCAAGCTCCAGTATCCATTCGGCCGCATTGTCGAGAAAGTAGCGGTCGTGCGTTACCGCCACGACGGTACCTGGAAATTCGGTCAGAAACCGCTCCAGCCAGGCGACAGACTCTGCATCAAGGTGATTGGTTGGCTCATCCAGCAGCAGCATGTCCGGACCCGCCAGCAATAACCGGCACAGGGCAACCCGGCGCCGCTCACCTCCGGACAGGTGCGCAATCCGGTCATCCCAGGGCGGCAGGCGTAAGGCATCGGCTGCAACTTCCAGGGTCCGTTCCAGTTCCCAGCCATTGCTTGCCTCAATGGCCTCCTGTAAATCTGCCTGCTCCTGCAGCAGCGTAGTCATCTGTTCATCGTCCATAGGCTCGGCAAACTGCAGGCTGATTTCATCGAACTTCTGCAACAGATTATTGACTTCCGCCACACCTTCTGCAACGACCTCGCGGACCGATTTTTCATCATCAAGTTCTGGTTCCTGGGGCAGGAAGCCGATCCGAATCCCGGCTTGAGGACGTGCCTCGCCATCAAAATCCTGATCCACACCTGCCATGATGCGCAACACGGTGGATTTACCGGCACCGTTTAACCCCAGCACACCGATTTTGGCGCCCGGGAAAAATGACAGGGAGATGTCTTCAATAATGGTGCGATTGGGCGGTACGGTCTTGCTTACGCCAATCATCGTGTAAATGTACTGGGCCATGGGAATATCTACGTTAAGGTTGACGCGGAATTATCCACGATGAAGCGCATGGGTTCCACTCTCTGTTGCGGTATGCAGCGATTCTGCAGGGGTGAATAGTTTGGTGGCTCACACCCACAAGCGGAGCTACTCACTCCCACCCCATCCGGCGTCTGTTATTGGACCACGTATCCCCAGTCCGCAATAATGATAGAATTACGCGCTCATAAAGCCCGCATCCGGCACAGGAAACAGCATGTTTGACGACAGTTTTGGTATTCAGGAATTCGACGGTGAACTGGCAGCGGCCATTGCCGCTGAAGAGCGGCGGCAGGAAGACCATATTGAGCTGATTGCTTCTGAGAATTATGTCAGTCCGAGGGTCATGGAAGCCCAGGGGTCGGTGCTGACCAACAAGTACGCCGAAGGTTACCCTGGGCGGCGCTACTACGGTGGTTGCGAGTACGTGGATGTTGCTGAGAAACTTGCGCAGGACCGGCTTAAGCAGTTATTTGACGCCCCTTACGCCAATGTGCAACCGCATTCGGGTTCACAGGCCAATGCTGCTGCTTATATGGCTTTGATGGAGCCCGGCGACACCCTGTTGGGCATGAATCTCTCGCATGGGGGCCATCTTACCCACGGCTCGAAGGTCAATTTTTCCTGGCGCTTATTTCATGCCGTGGAATACGGTCTGAATGAAGCAACCGGCCTGGTTGATTACGAGCAGATGCAACGGGTTGCCGAGGAGCACAAGCCGCGCGTACTGGTCGGCGGTTTCTCGGCGTATTCGCGGGTAATGGACTGGGCCAGGATGCGCGAGATTGCAGATTCGGTTGGCGCATTGTTGCTGGTGGATATGGCCCATGTCGCCGGCCTGGTGGCCGCCGGTATCTATCCGAGCCCGGTACCGCACGCGCACGTCGTCACATCGACCACCCACAAGACGCTGCGCGGTCCACGGGGTGGGTTCATCCTTGCCGGAGCAGATGAGAAACTTCAGAAAAGACTGAATTCACAGGTTTTCCCGGGAACCCAGGGCGGCCCGTTGATGCATGTGATCGCCGCCAAAGCAGTGGCGTTCAGGGAGGCCCTTGAGCCGGGTTTCAGGCAATACCAGCAGCAGGTTGTGGACAATGCCAGGGCAATGGCAGCGGTTTTGACACAGCGCGGCTACCGGATCGTTTCCGGCGGCACCGATAACCACCTGTTCCTGGTTGACCTGATCGGCCGGGAATTTACCGGCAAAGATGCAGAAGAATCACTGGGTCGGGCAGCCATTACCGTGAACAAGAATACAGTGCCGGGTGAACCGCGTTCGCCCTTCATTACCAGCGGCTTGCGCTTGGGCACACCCGCGGTTACCACGCGTGGGTTTGATTTGCCTGATTGCACCGAACTGGCAGGCATTATCTGCGATGTGCTCGACCATGTCGGCGCGCCGGAAGTTGAAGAAAAGGCCCGTGAGTCTGCGGCTGCTCTGTGCCACAAGCACCCTGTTTACCGGCATTGAAGCCTGACGATGTGGTGC
The DNA here is from genome assembly GCA_003233115.1 of Oceanospirillales bacterium. Lineage (GTDB taxonomy): Bacteria > Pseudomonadota > Gammaproteobacteria > Xanthomonadales > SZUA-36 > SZUA-36. The sequence continues at coordinate 607 of QIKV01000058.1, read as the reverse complement.
CCATTCTGCAATCACGCTGACACCCGGGTGGTGGATTCGCGGGTAACCCGCGACGGCATGCAAATCCGGCGCAGACGTGAATGCGCCAGTTGTGCTGCCCGCTTCAATACCTATGAAGCACCGGAACTTATCGCACCACGGGTGATAAAGTCAGGGGGTATCCGTGAGGCTTTTTCCGAGGAAAAATTGCGTAATGGTATGCTCCGGGCGCTGGAGAAGAGACCGGTTGAGACCCGCGAAGTTGAGCGTGCCATACGTACATTATTGCGTGAAATCCGCAGTGTCGAGGACGCTGAGATTCCCAGCAGCCTGATCGGTGAATGGGTGATGCGTGAGCTGAGCCAACTGGACCAGGTTGCCTACGTCCGGTTTGCATCAGTTTACCGGAGGTTTGAAGATGTGCAGGCCTTCCGCGATGAGATTGAAAGACTGGAACGGGATAATCCCGGTAGCCTGGACAAAAGGCAGATCTCCCTGCTGGACGCCCAATCCAGGGCTAAACGGCCCAATGAATGAGTTTTGACAGAATGAGTTTCAGCACCTTTGACCACCGTTGCATGGCGGTTGCTTTGAAACTGGCTTACAAGGGCCTCAATACCACTCATCC
>QIKV01000186.1 GCA_003233115.1 Oceanospirillales bacterium | reverse complement strand
GGCTACCGCACTTTGCGCTGTCAATAGCAACAGCAGTGTAATTGCAATCAGACTATGTTTGAGCTTCATGTCCTGTCCTTTTTGATGGGTTCGGGGCAACTGTGGCAACGTGGCTCACAAGCGGCGCCCATCATAGCAACTGCGCTCAATTTGTTGAGTGCCGAAAGTCCTGTGTGTCAGATCGGCAAGTGCAGCCCCCACTCAGTTCACGGCCTGGCGCCCATTGCCAATATACTTGTCAAGAAACTCGAGCATCATTTTATATTGCACCACCTTATTTGCTGCCTGGGTAAAACCATGCCCCTCCGGTCTGACCAGCCATTCATAAGGCTTGCCAATCGCATCCAGTTCATCACGCAGGATTTCCGCATGTTTGATCGGAACCCGGACATCCTTGGAGCCGTGAATAATAAACAGCGCCGCCTTGATCTTGTCTACATTATAGGCCGGAGAGTAAGCCCGTAATTCTGCTTCATCACTGCCGACATACTCATCAAGAAACACCTCAGATGCCTCGCGGTTGCGCCGGTAATCCGCCTTTGTTCTATACAGGGGCAAGCTGTAAACCCCGGCTACACCAATCGCACATTTGTACAGGTCAGGCTCTCTGACAACACCCTCCATGGTGGCGTAACCACCATAACTGCCACCCGAAATACAAATGCGGTCCTTGTCTGCAACACCCTGCTGGATGGCCCACAACGTGGCATCGGTGACGTCATCCTGCATTTTCCGCCCCCATTGGCGATAACCCGACTCTTCAAAGTCGGTGCCGAAGCCACCCGAACCACGGAAATTCACCTGTAAAACAGCGTAGCCATGATTGGCGAGTACCTGCACCTCGGCGTCATAACCCCATCTGTCATAGGGGCCGAACGGGCCGCCGTGCGGGTGCACGACCATCGGCAGATCCTTGGCCTCGCGACCGGGCGGCAGTGTCAGGTAACCGTACAGCTTGACACCATCACGCGCGAACATAATAAACGGCTCGGTTTTGCCCATCAGTTGCGGGTCGATATCGGGGCGAACACTGGCCAGGTACTGCAACTTGCCTGCACGATAATAATAATGCGGTCTTTCCATCTTCGGTATAGCTGGTAACGGACACGTTCTGGTCGGGGAACGTGGCACTGAGCGATTTCAGCATCTGAACGCGCGGGTTCTTGTCATCAAAATAATAGTTTTTGGGGTATCCCGGCTCGTACCGAACCCCCAGTAACTCTCCGTCCGGTCCACGGATACCCGCCCTGACATCCACATCAGGATGCCGGAACACCAGGGCAACCTCACCTGTTTTCAAGTCGAGGGAAAAGACACCGATGGTGTCATTTTTTGCCATGTCAAAATTTGAAGCGAAGTAGAACAGGCTGTTATCGAGGTTAAACCCAAGTTTGAAGAAACGCGCTGGAGTACGTGCCTGTTGCAGTTTCACCGGATGCCACTTTCCGTCTTCGCTTTTATAGTGAAAAGACCAATGGTCATCGATGTCATCGTAGTCCTTTTTGCCCCGGTCAAGTTCCATCGCAAAGCGGATCTGGTCGTTGGTGTCAACCGCGACGTCGACGATTTGTGCGCCTTTTACCGCGGCCGGAATTCCGGCAATGTAGTTGGTCTTGATGTTCTTGATATCCAGTTTATGAATCTTTATCTGGCCCTTGTCCCTGAAGTTATACTTGCCGATCAGAATATACTTGGGGTCGTTTCTGAGGCGGGACAGGATTCGGAAACCAGCGGGTAACTCCTGGCGGTGGCCACCATCCACGTCGGCAATAAAAGTTTTGCCTTTCTGGCGCTTGCCATCCAGAAAACCGGTATTCCTCCAGACACTCATAATCAGGCGCTCATTGTTGGCCCAGAACTGTCTGCCGACATGACGATCCGCGCCAAAGCTGAAAACGGCTGTAATTTTCTTGATGTCAGAGGTCGCAATCGCCAGCTTTACCTCGTTATTATCTTCTTCGAAGGTAAACGCAATGTGCTTTCCGTCCGGGGAAATCACCATGCTCTGGTACTGGGCATGCGCAGCAAATACTTCAACTGGCACTTCCTTCGCTGGTTGCTGCCCCGTCTCTGTGGCCTGCACATTGCTGAGCACTAACAACAGCCCCGCACCGAGCCCCCTGACTACCCGCTTGCAAAGCTTCATTGTGTTTTTACCTCAATGTGTAATTCATCCAGTGTTGCAGTAGCAATCTCAGATGGTGCATCAGTTAACGGGCATTGCGCAGTTGTTGTTTTCGGAAAGGCTATCACATCACGGATAGAAGTCTCACCGGCCATCAATGCCGCGATGCGGTCAAGGCCGAACGCAATGCCGCCATGCGGCGGACAACCGTACTTGAGGGCTTCGAGCAGGAAACCAAACTTGGCCATGGCCTCGTCTTTACCAATCCCGAGTAGTTCAAATACCGCCTGCTGCATTTCCGGCTTGTGGATACGGATGGAGCCACCGCCAATCTCTGTGCCATTGAGAACGATATCGTAGCCCCTGGACAGGGCCCCTGCCGGAGCGGCCCGAAGATCATCTGCGGATTCTGCCAGCGGAGCAGTGAACGGGTGGTGCGTGGCAACATAACGCTGCTCGCCTTCATCCCATTCGAACATCGGAAAGTCGGTTACCCAGAGCGGCTGCCAGTCGGCAGATGCCAAATCCAGGTCCTGCCCACAACGGACCAGCAAATGGCCCATGAAGGTGCTGGTCTGCAACCAGTCTCCGGCCCCGAAGAACAGTAAATCGCCGCTTTCGACGCCTGTCTGTGTCGCAATACCGTTCCAGGCTTTGTCATCGAGGAACTTGGCAATGGGCGACTGCAGACCCGCAAGGCCGGTCGCGGCATCATTTACCTTGATCCACGCCAGTCCCTTTGCTCCGTAACGGGCTACCAAGGCCGTGTATTCGTCAATCTGCTTGCGCGAGAAAACTGCTCCGCCCGGCACCCGTAAAGCGGCAACCCGCTGGCCAGCAGCGTTGGCCGGACCGGAAAATACACGGAAATCAACATGGGATACATGCTCATCCACGCTCTGCAAGCACATCGGATAGCGCAGGTCCGGCTTGTCTGAGCCGTAATTCTCCAACGCATTTCTCCATGTCATACGCGGAAACGATGTCGGCAACCTGACTGCCAGCACAGCATTGAAAACTGAGCGGATCAGGTCTTCGGCAACCGCTTGCACGCCTGCTTCATCCACAAAGGACAGTTCCATATCCAACTGGGTGAATTCAGGCTGACGGTCGGCGCGCAGATCCTCGTCGCGGAAGCAGCGTGCGATCTGGTAGTAACGATCCATACCCGCCATCATCAGCAATTGTTTGAACAACTGCGGTGACTGCGGCAAGGCAAAAAACTTGCCGGCCTGTACACGGCTGGGCACCAGGTAATCACGCGCGCCTTCGGGTGTGGCTTTGGTCAGGATAGGTGTTTCAAATTCAGAAAAGCCCTGGCCATCGAGGTAACGGTGGATGGACTGATTGAGTTTGGCACGGATACGCATATTTTTTTGCATGCGTGGTCGACGCAAATCCAGGTAACGATAGCGCAGGCGAATTTCTTCACCATCTTCATCGGTCATCAGCAGGGGCATGGGCGCTGATGCATTCAGTAATTCGACCGCTTGAGCAAGTATCTCGATTTTGCCGGTCGCCATGGACGCATTCCACTGGCTTTCGGGGCGCATGCGCACCGCGCCACGGATACGCACACAATATTCATTGCGCAGACGCTCCGCATCAGCAAAAGCGGGACTATCAGGCTCTACAACAATCTGGACAATGCCGGCATGGTCTCTCAAACCAATAAATAACAGGCCACCCAGATCGCGCCTGCGGTCAACCCAGCCGCAAAGCGTAACGGACTGACCATCCAGTGTTTCGTTGATATCACCACACAAATGGCTGCGCATGTTCTGTTTTCCTGGCGAAAGTGATGGGTGCCTGCAGTCAGGCAGCGTTGGCCTTGCCGGATGCGGTTGCCGGCTTGGCAACCGGTTTGCTGTCCGCCTTGTTGTCGCCCTTATCCGCAGCAGGCAATGCATCAGGCTTCTTGCCAGTGTCCTTCTTGCCGTCCGGCTCCGACACGGAATCGGCCAAATTACGCTTATTGTCCTGCTTGAAATCTGTCTCATACCAGCCACTGCCTTTGAGTCGAAACGCAGCCGCGGATATCAGCCGCTTGAGCGCAGGCTTACCACAGGCGGGACAATCCACCAGTTTGGCGTCACTCATACGTTGCAGCTTTTCCAGTTCATGGGCGCAGGATGTGCAACGGTATTCATATATCGGCATTTCAATTCTCTCCAAAACCACCACACCTGCGGAAAAACCACAGGACCGGTGATTATAAACACTGTGTGTCTCCTGAAGCACTAATTGGGGGTGGTTGATGTATTTTTACAGCCTGAATCCACCAATAGAGCTGTTTGCCCACAGATTACACAGATTACACAGTTTTTTCCCTTTATTCTGTGTAATCTGTGGGCAACTCACTATCCCGCACCCGGATTCCTTGCAATACCCAAAAGGCTGTCGCTGTTTGGTATAGTGATTGCCCGATTCCAACACACAAAGAGTCACCGATGAAAACCAAGTTGTTTATCTTTGCATTCCTGTTGTCAGGCCTGCTGTCAGCCTGCGGAAAAACTGACCAGCCCGCCACCAGTAAACCCGTGCCGGTAGCGGCCAAAGCCGCTGCTGTAGCGGCCAAAGCCACTGCTGTAGCACCCGCCGAGGCCAAAGAACCGTCCCGCTTCGATATCTATGCAGAGGTGAGTCTCACCCCCGATTTGAGCCATCTGAGCGACAATCAGAAAAGGATGATCGGATTGCTGATTGATGCCGGTGGAATCACTGACGAAATCTTCTGGCTACAGGTCTGGGGTGATAAAGACAAGTTCCTCACCAGTATTGAAAACCCCAGGGTAAGACGCTTTGCCTTGTATAACTACGGCCCCTGGGATCGCCTGGCAAATGACCGGCCTTTTGTTAAAGGGGTGGGCCCCCGTCCACCGGGTGCACGCTTTTATCCGCAGGACATGAGCAAAGCGGAGTTTGAAGCCTGGCAACAACCAGGTAAAGACGGGCAATACTCGATGGTGCAACGCAATGCGGAAGGCGGCCTCGTACTGGTGCCTTACAGCAAGGCCTTTGAGGCCGAGATCAATCAGATCTCCGATTTGCTGGTCTGGGCTTCCAAATTGGCAGATGATAAAGAGTTTGCCGCCTACCTTAAACTGCGGGCACAGGCGCTCATGACGGATGATTACCGGGCCTCGGACATGGCCTGGATGGACATGAAGAATAACCCGGTGGAAGTGGTTATCGGCCCGATAGAAACTTACCAGGACGCGCTGTTTGGCTACCGTACTGCGTTTGAAACCTTCGTGTTGATCAGGGACCCGGTGTGGAGCAAGCGCCTGGCACGTTTTGTAAAGTATATGCCCGAACTGCAGCGCGGCTTGCCGGTGGCTGATAAATACAAGGCTGAAACGCCCGGTTCGGATGCGGACCTGGGCGCCTACGACCTGGCCTATTGCGCAGGTGATTGCAATTCCGGTGCAAAAACCATCGCAATTAATCTACCCAATGATGAAGAAGTGCAACTGGCCAAGGGAACACGCCGCCTGCAGATCAAAAATTCCATGCTGGCCAAGTTCAATAAGATCCTGATACCGATCTCGAATGAATTGATCGCCAAGGACCAACGCAGGTACATCACTTTTGACGCATTCTTCACCAACACCATGTTTCATGAAGTAGCACATGGCCTCGGCATAAAAACCACGCTGGATGGATCAACCACGGTACGCCAGGCGCTAAAAGAGCACGCTTCAGCACTGGAAGAAGGCAAGGCTGATGTGCTCGGACTGTACATGGTGCAGCGCCTGCGCGAGAAGGGGGAGATTACGAAAGGCGAACTAATGGATAATTACGTCACCTTCCTGGCCGGTATTTTCCGCTCGGTGCGGTTTGGTGCCAGCAGCGCCCATGGCCGTGCCAATATGATCCGTTTCAACTACTTTAGCGCCGCTGGCGCATTTTCGCGTGATCCGAAAACCGGCACCTACCGCGTTAACGTGGCGAAGTTTGAGCAGGCAGTCAAAGACCTGAGTCACGACTTGCTGGTATTACAGGGTGATGGTGATTATGACAAAGTTGCCGCATTCGTTGCCAAAATGGGCAAGGTGGAACCGCAACTGCAGGATGACCTGAACCGTCTGGATGCCATCAACATCCCGGTCGATATCGTCTACCTGCAGGGCAGAGAAACACTCGGCCTGTAGCAGGCCTTTTATGAGTAAGCGAATCGTCATCAAAATTGGTAGCCAGGTCCTCTGTAACCAGGACGGCACACTGAACCTTGAAGTGCTTTCAAACCTGGTCGAACAACTTGCCGAAATGTGCGCCGGGGGTTGGCAGGTACTACTGGTTTCATCCGGTGCGGTGGCAGCCGGCAATGGCCTGGCCGGTGACCGGCTACAACGGATTTCCAACCCGGTGGCCCGCAAGCAGGTAATGGCTGCCATCGGCCAGGTACGCTTAATGGAGACCTATCGCAAGTTATTTGAGCAACAGGGATTGCTGGTCGCGCAGGTGCTGGCCACCAAAGGTGATTTCCAGACCCGCCGCCACTACCTGAATATGCGGGGTTGTATCGAGGCGTTGCTGAGCGCTGGTATCGTGCCGGTGGTAAACGAGAACGACGTGGTCGCGGTGACCGAGTTGATGTTTACCGACAATGACGAGCTTGCCGGTTTGCTCGCAGGCATGGTCAAAGCCGGGCTTCTATGCTTTTTGACCACGGTTCCGGGGGTGTATGACGGAGACCCCCACGACCCTGCGACGCAGTGTATCGAATGCTGGGACGATGCCCGTTATCAGATCGAAGATATCGTCTTGCGCGGCACCTCTGCGCTGGGACGCGGCGGCATGCACAACAAGCTTGCCATCGCGAGGAAAACGGCCAAACTCGGTGTAGAAGTCGTCGTGGCGGACGGCACCGACCCGCAAATTATGCGCAGGATTCTGGGCAAAGAAAAAGCGGGCACGCGCTTCCCGGTCACGGGTGAAGTGTCATCGGCTAAACGCTGGCTGGCCAGCGCGGACGATCATGCAACCGGTTCGGTCACCGTGAATGAAGGGGCCGAAAAGGCCTTGCTGGACAGTCATCATCTGGCCAGCCTGTTACCGGTGGGAATCATCGCCGTCGAAGGTCGATTCGACCACGGTGATGTGATCCAGATTCTCAACCCATCCGGAAACGTGCTCGGCTGCGGTCGGGCAAGGTATGATCATGAAGAAGCGACAAGATTGGTCGGCCAGCATGGGCAGAAACCGCTGGTTCACTATGACTACCTCTATTTAGTGCATTCATCGTAATCAGGCAGGTTGACCACTCCTGCCTGGGAGCCTGACAAATTTAATGAAAGACCAACAACAATACCTGGAGCAGGGCTTGATCAACGCACGGGCAGCAGCGCGTACGCTGTCCCTGTGTGATGATGCAACTATCCGGCGTGTACTCGAAACCCTGGCCGATCGTACGCTGACAGCCGGGAATGAGATTCTGCAGGCCAACCGCAGCGACCTGTCACGGATGCCTGAGGAGGATCCCAAATACGACCGTCTGTTGCTCAACTCCGAGCGCCTCGCTGACATTGCGCGCGACCTGCGCAGTGTCGCTGCCCTGGCAACACCCGTGGGCCAGATCCTCGAAGAAAAACACATGGTCAGCGGGCTTGACCTGAAAAAGGTCCGTGTCCCCATGGGGGTTGTAGCGGTCATCTTTGAATCCCGACCAAATGTCACCTTTGATGTATTTGCGCTGTGCCTGAAAACACTGAACGCTTGTATATTGAAGGGCAGCAGCGATGCACACGACACCAATGAGGTGGTGGTAGCACTGATGCATGAAGTGCTGACAGAGTTTGGCCTCGACCCTGCAGTGGTATTCCTGGCACCGCCCGAGCGCAAGTGGCTGCCACAGATTCTGCAGGCCCGCGATACCATCGATCTCGCTATCCCACGCGGTTCGAAAGGTCTGATTGATTTTGTCCGTGACAATGCCAGGATACCGGTGATTGAAACCGGCGCGGGCATTGTACATACCTATGTCGATGTCAGCGCCGATCTGAACCGGGCAAAAGCCATTATCACCAATGCAAAGACTCGCCGGGTCAGCGTGTGCAATGCACTGGACACGTTGATTTTACACCGTGACCTGTTACCGGAACTGCCCGCACTGATGCAATCATTGGGTGCAGATCACAACGTTGAGGTGTTGGCCGATGACGATGCCTACCGAGCACTCGAAGGACGGTATGCGGCCGCACTGAAGCACGCAACCGAAGCAGACTTTGGCACGGAGTTCCTGTCGCTGAAGATGTCTGTCAAGACGGTCTCCGGTCTCGATGAAGCACTGGAACATATTCAACGCTACAGTTCAAAACACACCGAGGCCATATTAGCCCAGGATGCGGAAACCATTACCCGGTTTCTCGAAGCGGTTGATGCTGCGGTCGTGTTCGCCAATACCTCGACCGCATTTACCGATGGCGGTCAATTCGGCATGGGCGCTGAAATCGGTATTAGCACACAAAAACTCCATGCACGTGGACCGATGGCGCTGCCGGAGC
>QIKV01000014.1 GCA_003233115.1 Oceanospirillales bacterium | reverse complement strand
CACCGATGTTCTCACCGCATGGACCCGTCTTGCGCGCACTCTGGACACCACCCTGGCAGCGTGGAAACAGCTTGAGCACAAAGACCTGGGGGCACTCAATACTCAGCTCAAGGCAACCGGTGGCCAGGCCATCGTGCTGTAAATTTCAGAGACTGGAGTCCTGTGTCGCTCACTGGTAGCAGTGAATTGTTATCGGCGACCGGTAAATGACCCCAACATGCCAGGTAGCAGCGAAGGCCTGGATTTATTGGGCTGTGCTCCCTGTACGGTATTCGGCTTCACATAGGTCCATGATTTGCATTGGACATCGGCCTGACATGCTTTCTGACACAGCGCAGAATCGTCATGATCAGGTACAATATGGCGGAAATCACCGCCGCCGGGGCGATCAGTATTCTACTCCATGCCATTGGCATCGGCAGCGGTCGATGTGGCAGGTTTCATTTCGACAGGAATCACCAACTCCGTTGTTTTTCCAGCCATAATTTCAACACCGTTTACCCGCTGCTCGGGCATATTCCGGCCATCTGGCCGCACCACAACATCCACTTTCCCGGATGCCAGATCTATATTCAGCGGCGTGTCCCAGCCAAAGACAGAGCTTTCGTAAACCCCTTTGTGGGTGGCTGAATCTTCCATATGAATATAGGCGTGAGCCGGTTTGTCGTTCACCATAACCGTCAAATGCAATACCCCTTTGCCGAATGCCAGCGTCCGTTCGATGGTTTCACCAGTCTTGATGTTCAGAGATAATTTTCGTTCACCGGCGCCACTAACTCCAGCCGGAGACACAAACACATTGTACCGGCCAGATGGCAATCGAATAGCCATACCTGAAGCAGTTGGCAACACCGGTTGCTGAATAATCTTTCCGGTGTTTGCCGCTTCAACACGATACATCAGGTCATTTACTTTACCATTCAACTTCACCGTCAATTTCACTACGCCCATTGGCTGTATGGCCTTGCGAGCCGATTTCAGCAATTCCTCTGCATTGTTGGCCTGAAAATACTCTCCGCCCCCAGCCTTGGCCATGCATTGTAGCTGTGCGCTCTCTTTCTTGCTTAGGCCGAAGCCGACAGTATGCAAAATAAAATTAACCCCGTGTTTTTTTGCTGCTTTTACCGTTTCGCATGGGTTTGCATTGCAACTTTCAATACCGTCACTCACCAGAATAATAGTCGATGTCTGCTTTTCGGATTGCAGCATTTTAAATGCCTGATTCACCGAACGGGTCAAGGGTGTCTTACCTTTCGCATTCAATCCCTTCACTGCGTTCAACACAGCCTTTTTATTGCCTGCGCCTGGCCTCACCAATGTTTCCACATCATTGCAATCGCCCTTGCGCCGGTGGCCATAGGCAATCAGGCCAATACGGGCATTGTCCGGCAGTTCCGGCACCAGTTTAGCCATGACTTCCTTGGCAATCGTGATTTTGGGTTTGCCTTTAATTTGACCCCACATGCTGCCGGAGGCATCAAGAATAAAGAGAGTACTCTGACCTTTCTGTGTGGATCTTTCTACCGGCGCAGTGGACACAGGTAACTTCTGCTTTTCGGAAACTTGCCTTTGGCATTTGGAAGCGGGATAGACATAGCCCTGAATTCTGGAAAATCTGTACCCCGCAGCCTCGGCATCATGGGCGCCCTGCAAGGTAGCCGTACTAAAATTATCCTTCCTGCTCGAATTCCAATACAACTTCAGAGGCACGGTGCCAGGTTGCTTGGATGGGAGAATAAACCCTTCGGCTCTGACAAACTTGTATCCTGCAGCCATAGCATCCTGTTCGCCACGGCTGGAAGCCGCGCTGAAATGGTCACCTCTGTTTGGGCTCCAGAACAGTTTAAGCGCTCGACTTCCAAGGCTTTGCTCTGCTGGTTTTGTATCTACGGCAGTGACACAGGCTTCCGTTCTGGCGAACCGGTAGCCTGCGGCCAAAGCCTCGTCAGCACCCTTCCGGGTGGCAGTAACAAAGTTGTCCTGATTCTTTCCAGACCAATACAATTGTAGCGGCACCAAATGCGATAAGGTCTTGCCCGCCGTCACTCCATCGGAGTTCATCCTGGCTGTTGTTGTTACACCAAAATTAATCGTTTTCTCTACAGTTTCGCCATTTTTAATGGTGAGAAAAAAATCTTTATATGTTGCATGTTTGGGGACGCTAAGGCCGGTAGGAGCAGCAGCTACAAACACGTGATAACGCCCGGTCAAAGTCTCGGGCAATTCAATACTGGCAGGCACAAAGGAATAGGTAGCTTTCTTCCGTACGCCCCACTTGCCAAGCCTTTTTTTTGTGTCCGGATCCTTGATATAAATAGCGGCGCCCCTGGATGGCTTACCGTTAAGATTGACTGTCAGTTTTAACGTCCCACTAACGGCATAAAATTCAACGTTTTTGCTGAATACATTTGCCTCTCCAAGCTTAACCCCACGAAACCAGACCGGCGATAATTGAGGATTCATGCTCACAACCTTGATATCAAATGTCCCCGGTTGCAGGTTGATCTTGCGTGCGTCGTAGCTGGTTTCGACATCTTTATCAAAAAGGATCTTCCCGTTGGCGCTATTCAGAATCTGAATATGCCCATCCACATGCTTGCCATGCTCTAGCAGATTGAATTCGAAATGAGACATCCGGTTCATTTGGCTCATCGACACCCAGTCAACATCAGCATCTTCAACCATCATGCTGCACTGCCCATTACTAAGTGCTGTTGTCCATGGATCGGCCGTCTTCACCCCATCGATGGTCACTGTCGACTCGGTGACCATTTTGCCGTTGACTAAATGCGAAGTGCTATCCGACTCAAAATCTGTTGCCTTTGCTATTAATCTTGAGTACTCACTGACCTGCTGGAGTACAGACTTGTCAAAATTACAATCCATTCGCTGACCCGGTACCGCCATCGTGATGATTTGACAGCGCCCTTGTGCATCGAGGCCTTTGATTTCAAAGGAGGATGTCATTTTGGCCTTCATCGCTGCCCGCTGTTTAGATGACAAGCTTTCGATGTGCTTCTCCAGTTTAGCCTGCACATCTTTAGGAATCGCACCAGACATGGCAGCCATCAGGCTGGGTTTGGAACAGTTAAACGGTGTGCATGTCGCCAAATTGTCCGCATACGTTGTACCACAGGTGTCCGGCACCTGCATCTCATCCAGAAGACTTCCGGCTCGCGCCATGGATATCGTCAAACCTGTAAATATCACCATGGCAAACAGCGCCATGCCCGATCGTTTTAGAATTTGTTTCATCATTTTACCGCCACCTTTGGCTATTTTATTCAAAATTCACAGACACAATTTCGCGGCGGGACTGTTGTTTTCAAACTGCACAACCACCCGAAGAGACGCATAATTCGAGTAGGTGAATCGAAAGATCATAGTCCCCAGACCGAGCTATGGGAAATGCGCGACAACTTTTCGTTATCCTCATCCAGCATCGGCCGCATAAACGGAACAAACACACGATCCCCTGTTGGATTGATGTGATGTGGAGTATAGAACATACTTGTAAATTTACTTGATATTTACTATCGGTCCTGCCTGGGGGGGTAATGATGGATGAACATTACCAGGCCCAGTTGTTGTTTGTTTCAGGCTGAGAAGTGTGCATGATTAGGCTATTATCTCACCGCCTGTAAATAACCTTACCAGCAAAAATAGTCATGACCACTTCAGTTTGATGGATGGCATAAGGATCAACTTCAAACAGATTTTGGTCGAGCACCACCAAATCCGCTTTTTTACCCGCTTCAATAGATCCTATTTGATCGGCCAGTCGCAATTGATAGGCCGCATCCAGGGTATAACCACGTATTAAGGTCGCAATATCCAGGCGTTCCGATTCCAAAGGTTGAATGGGCGACTCATTGTCACCAGCCAACTGCCGGGTATGCCCTATCTCTATGTTAAACACGGGAGACATTCCCAGCATGCCAGCCCCCGAAGCGGGAAAGTCACTGCCAAAACTCAATCTGACGCCAGCCTGCTTCAAACTGTTAAAACGAAAATATCGGTTGAATTGATCTTCACTGACGTATGCCTGGCCCTCTGTGTCGTAGGATGCCCACAGGGGGGTGCTTTGCGCGAGCACACCCAAATCAGCAAAACGCTGAATATCAGAATCAAGCAGAACCTGTATGTGAGTAATCGTAAATCGACTATCCGTTTCTGGATATTTTTCTTTACTTGCAGCAATTGCATTTAATGCATCGTTGATTGCCCGCTCACCCAGGGCATGAATATGGACATCCAGGCCCAAACTGGCAGCCTCAGACAGCATCCACCGCAACTGCTCAGGTGTGAAAACCGTGTCCCCTTTATTGCCGGGGTCATTCTGGTAATCACTGAACATCGCTGCGGTCTTACCTTCAACGGTGCCATCATCCAAAATTTTCAATACGGAAATATAGGGACTGGTTGCACGCAACTGCTGCACCCTTTCCAGGGTCTTTTCCATCTGCTTCGGATCGGCAACCATTAGGGAGCCGACATAGCGTAAATTGAGCTTACCGTTGTCTTTCAGGGTTTTCAGGACATTGAGTTGAAAATCGGCTTCATCCAATGCCCCGGCATCAAACACTGCGGTGATGCCGTAGCGGTTCATCTGCTCCATCACAACTTCAGTTCCCCTGGTCACAGAAGCCTCTGTAATAATGTTCAAGTCCGCCATCGCTTTACTGGCAGTGGCTTCCAGTAAATACCCCGTGGGATTGCCTTCATTATCGCGTTTGTAGTAGCTGAATCCGGGAACAGGATCAACGGTATCCCGGGTGATACCCAGTTTTGAAAGTAACTGGCTGTTAGCCCAGGCACCATGAAACCCTTCATCCATAATTAATACCGGACGATCGCCGACAACGGCATCGATCATTGCTTTGGTGGGTCCATTATCATCGAAAGCCGAGGCCAGAAAACCATAGCCAAACAGGATGGGTAAATCCTTATTTGCATCGGCATAGGCCGCGATTGCCTGCACCCAATCTTCTGGTCCCGCATAAGTATCAAGCGCCAATGCCAAAGCATAAGCCCCACCAGCAACTGGATGCGCGTGAGAGTCGATAAAACCCGGCAGCAACATCTGGCCCTGCAAATCGGTCACTACTGTATCGTCACCTGCCAATGCCAGGGCATCATGATCAGAGCCCACGAAGATAATTTCGTCTCCCCTGGTCGCGACTGCCTCTGCCCAGGGAGCAGAATCATTGAGTGTATAGACTTTTGCATTGTGATAGATCGCATCGGCCCGTAACACAGTAGTGTTCTCATCAGTTGTTACTGGCTGATCACATGCAGCGAGTAGAAAAAAAATGGCAAAGATCACTAATCTAGAAATTTTCATTGCTTACGGCCCTGCCGTTCTAACCTGCATATTGTATCAGTCGGTCTCCGGCCACAACTGAAGTACCATTGAGTACGATGCACCAGACTAGACCCTCATACGACTTGATGTAGGGTCATAGAGCGCGCGTAATGAGGCTTGTGCACTGAAGCGCTCTTTGGCGACCTCGATCTCAAAATCCGCTGCCTTGATACGCTCCGCGCTTAACCCGGGTGCTACCACAAAGCCCATTCCGATAGCCGCCCCGATGCTATGACCGTACATACCAGAGGTCAGGTAACCCACGATTCGCCCGTCCATGACAATGGGTTCATTGTGGTAAAGCAGCGGTTCCGGGTCATCGAGTTTGAATTGCAGCAGTCGCCGATGCGGCAAGCCTGCGGCTTTTTGTTGTACAAATGCCCGCCGGCCAATAAAGTCGCCGGCATCGGGCTTAGCCGCAAAACTGAGTCCGGCCTGGATCAGGTTGTCCTCGGCACCAATATCGTGGCCCCAGTGCCGGAAGCCTTTCTCCAAACGCAGGCTGTTAACCGCGTGCAGACCAACATTCCGGAGATCAAACTCCGCACCGGCCTGTTGCAACTCAGCAAAGACTTTGCTGGTTTCACCGGCGGGTACGAACAGTTCCCAGCCCAATTCACCCACATAGGAAAGACGCTGTAACCACATCGTGATGCCAGCGACCCTGGCGTATCGCCCGTAGCCAAAAGCGAAGGCTTCGGCACTGACATCGGTATCGGCCAGCTTTTCCAGCACGGCGCGTGCATTGGGGCCCTGCAGCGCCAGGCAGGCATAGTCGGCACTGATATCACGCAACTGCACCTCACCCTTCAGGTGTTTGTTCAAATGCCACCAGTCGCGGTTTAAAGAGCCAATAGCCGTGGTGATCATAAAGCGATCCGGGCCGGTCCTGGAAACAGTCAGGTCGGCCTCGATTCCACCCCGTTCATTCAGCCACTGGGTGTAAACCACATGACCAGGCTCCACAGCAACATCCCCGGCACAGATCCACTGCAGCGCCTTTTCGGCATCCTTTCCGGTAACTTCAAATTTACCAAACGAGGAAATATCATAAACACCGACGTTTTCACGCACCGACCTGTGCTCTTCGGCGTAAAATTCAAACCAGTTCTGGCGTTTATAGCTGTAGTGATATTCGGCTTTGGCACTGCCTCGCGCAAACCAGTTGGGGCGCTCATATCCAGTCACTTCACCAAAACAGGCCCGCTGCTCTTTGAGCACCCGGTGCAGTGGCGATTGAATACAGTTACGAGCGGTCTTGTATTGATAGAAGGGCCAATGCATGGCATAGGTGTGCCCCAGCGCTTCGGGAATACGCGCCTCGATATAGGCCTGGCCGCGCTGCACCGGGTGATGGCGACGCACGTCACACTCCCAGATATCACCCGGTGGATAGCCGTCGATGACCCAGTCCGCCATCAGTTTTCCGATACCGCCTGCGGCGCCAATGCCCTTGGAATTAAGACCGCAGGCAACAAAAAAGTTTTCTACCTCGGGCGTCGGCCCCAGCAGGTGCAGGTTATCGGGAGTGAAGCTTTCCGGACCATTGAAAAACAGGCGTATACCCGTGGTCTCAAGCGCAGGCAGGGTCCCCATTCCCCGCACCAGGTACTCTTCCATGTGCTCCAGGTCACATGGGAATTCGTCAAAACAGAAATCCTCGCCAATGCGTTCCATGGGACAGCCGCGGGCATTGTGTTCGAACCAACCCATCAGTATCTTGCCGGCGTCCTCTTTAAAGTAGACGCCCTTGTCGAAATCACGCAACACCGGGCGTTTGGTCATACCAGCCATATCATCTGTAACGATGTAATAGTGTTCGCAGGCATAGAGCGGCAGATCGACACCTATTTTTGCGGCGATATCCCGTGACCAGAGGCCTCCAGCCAACACCACTTTATCGGCAGCTATCGAGCCTTGCGCAGTTTTAACACCCACCGCCTGGCCGTCCTCCACCAGAATATCTTCCACCTTGATATTTTCAAGCACCCTGGCCCCGTACTTGCGAGCCCCTTTGGACAGGGCCATGGTCGTATCTATCGCGTTGGTCTGGCCATCTTTTTCTATGTACAGCGTGCCCAAAATACCATCGGTATCGATACCCGGATAAAACCCGGCCAGACGTTCGTTGTTGATCATTTCGGACTCAACCCCAAAAACACTGGCCATCGAGGAAGTCCGGCGCAGTTCTTCCAGCCTTGCTGGTGTGCGGGCTACTGAAAGAC
>QIKV01000131.1 GCA_003233115.1 Oceanospirillales bacterium | reverse complement strand
CCTGGCTGGCCTGATCAAATGCTGTGCCCAGTTGCGCGATTCCATTTTTAAGGTATTCCTGCCACTCAGCCGGTGCGGAATCAGCGGCGTCCAGCAGGCTATCCAGGTGGCGTAACTGCCCTGATAAGTCACGCAGGAAAGCATCGCGGTGGCTTGCGACCAGTGAGTCGCCGGAGGCAGCGGCCAGGTCGCTGAAAAAGGCGGCTAGCGCGGCCAGGCGCTCGGCCGGCTCTTCAGCGAGGCACAATATCCTGTTGTCCGGTATCTGCTCAGAAAAGAACAGCGGGAATGACGGGGCTGGCGTGAAATCGCGGTCTTTATCCTGCCATTCCCGTTTAGGCATCGGCAGGTGAGGTATGGCCCAGGGGTAATCCAGCGTGACGGAGGCTGGAAAGACGAAATTCAGCAAATATCCAAATAACCGGTCTTCACCACGTAAGATGGGGAAATAGGGGGGCAGCGCCTGGCGGTTGTCAAAGCCGGTTATTTGCGACATGTTTGGTCGTGGTGAAAAATGTGGTTGGCTGCGACCGGTCCAGACCATGCGTATATTCAAGGCATTGCTGGTTTTTTGCGGTGAGGCCAGCATGCGGTCGATTGAAGCCGGCGACATATCCGGCAGCCAGGTGTTTGTATTGGTGCCTGGGCAGCCAAATGAGCCACATTCGGTCATGAGTACAGGGGAGTCCGGCTGTAGTTCAGTGACCAATGGAGCTTTTGCATTGCTGAAGCCGGTCGGCTTCAGATTGTTTTGCCCCAGCACATTGAGCGCCTGCGAAAATGTCAGGCCCAGGCATTGCATATGCCGGTCTATCGGGTCCGGGTTCAGGGCCATCCGCTGTGACGTCCACTCCCGCTCGTTACGAAAAAAATCAGCCGCGCGGGGGCTATCGGAAAAAGTGATGTCGGGCCTTGGTTGGCCGGGCGCATAAACATCGCAAATGGTATCGTCATCAAGCATCACCAGGCGGCGGCCACAGGACAGAAGTAGTGCCAGGTTGCGGGCCAGGCCGCTGGTCCAGTGGTCACGCCAGCGTGATTGGTCGGCAAGAAAGCGAATAGCCTCTTCGTATGCCGGTAGCTGCCTGGAAAGATTCTGTAGCAGTGATTGTTGCTCCGCCTGGCCGAAATATTGGATCGGCTTTTTTGTATCGAGTGCGAATCTTGCTATCAACTCACGGTTTCTATCAATGTTTTCCGGGGTACGCGAATCATCAACTACATATAGCCGGTGAAATTTATCAATATTGCAATGGGTGTAGATGGATTTGAGCAGACGCTCCAGGGCCGCCGGTCGCTCCCAGGTGATAATAACCACGACGGGTGTGTCCGTCGAAGTGTCAGGTTCTTTTTTCTGTGGCGTCTGGTCGAGGGGGCGCTTGAGTGCATCGCAGGTTTGTTTGGCGGATATCATGATGCCGCTATCCAGCATGGATTGCAGTACCTCGCGGATATTGGATTGCTGCCCCTGCATGCCCGGGTTGTTCGCAATGATGCGTGCTACCTGTTTATCCAGGGTGCGAAACCGGTCGCAACTGAGCAAAGCGGTGTAGACGTCGAACCTAACCATCGCGCGTTTACCCGAGTGGGTGGCGCGCAGCAGCACTTTGTCACCGGGCACGGGATATGCCTTGCACTGGTCGAAGGCAACCAGGTCGGGCAGGGGTTTGAAGCCACTGGCCGGATCGACCGTGACCTCCAGTGAGAAATCAGATTTGTCATTCATTGGAAGCCCGAGCCATTTCTTTCATACCGAATCTCAGTATTTTTCTATTGGGGTTAGTGATATGGGCTGGATTGTAAGGTAGCAGGCGGGTGCTGTCCCGTTTTTGTTTCGGTATAAAAAACAAGGCGCTTCCCTCGAAGCGCCTGTTCTTTATCAACCCTGTACGTAGTCCATTACGGTTTTTCAGAATCACTGGGTGGAATATTTTGCTGTAAAACAGCAGTGGTCAATTTATTCACACCTGTTTTTCAACCGCCCTGAGTACAGCGGGTGGCGAAACTAATTAATTTAAGTGTTTGCAAACGGAGGTCCGATCCCCGGTTTTTCTTCCGTTTGCGGATCAGGATATTCAGGACCCTCCCCTAAAAATGCCTATCTGGCGAATATATTAATGCAAATTTGGCTAAAATGCAAATTTGGCTAAAAAATAGCTTATGTTATTGATTAAACGCCTTTTTAATTTTGTACTTTTTAGAAAGCTCCGGCTGGCCCCGGGAAAACGACCGGGCTTTCATTGCCATCGAGTGCAACACTGGCTACACCAAAAAAGTAGTTATCAATGATAATATTTTCCAGCGTGTAGTGGTCAACTTTGCCTACCCAGCGGCTATGGGTCCATTCGGGCTCGGTGGTCAGGCGCCAGTATACTCGGTAGCCCGCCAGGTTCTCATCCTCTCCGGGTGTCCATTTAAGCGTCGTGCTGGCTTGCACCATTCCTTCGATTTGCACATTCGCTGGTGGTGCGGGCGCCCAGGCCAGACCGGCCAGTGCCACAGCATTGAGCGCGGTGAGCTTGGCAACGAAATCAAAATCGACAAATTCAATCGTATCGCCGAACTGGCGGCCATTCTCAACCCGCAGGTCCTGGTGCTGGCGATCATAATTTTCGTTGACCTCCATGATCCGTACGCCCGGAAAACCGGCTGCATTAAACGGGCGGTGGTGGCCACCACGGCCATAACGGTCAAGCCGGTAAACCATCATCAGGTCCAGGTTGCTGACGTATTGCTCGCCCATACGTTTGATGTAGCGGGCCAGGTTACGTGAGGCCGAATCGACTTCGCCGCCAGTAAAGTAACGCTTGCGTGCTTCTTCTACGGTCTCAACCCAGCGCACCCCCTCTGAAAAAATACGCGCACTGTGGTTATCAATGACGCCGTTGATGCCGGCGATGTTGCCAATCATGTCATTGTTCAGCACCGCATCGATGTTCCAGCCCAGTTGTTTGGCCCGGGCCGCAACAATCTTGCCGCCAAACAAACCCTGTTCTTCGCCGGAAAGTCCCATGTACACAATGCTGGCGGAGAACTTATAACGGCTCAGCACGCGGGCGGCTTCTATGACACCGGCCATGCCGGAAGCATTGTCGTTGGCGCCCGGTGCGGTACCGGTGGCACCCATCGGGTCAGAAATCCGGGAGTCGATATCCCCGCTGATCATGACCATGCGGTTCGGGTCGTGCTGACCGCGCTGGATGGCAATGATACTGACGATTTCATGTGGCTCAGGAATGCGCTTCTCACCGCTGACCGTATCCGCGATGGTTATCACCTCCAGGCAGCCGCCACAGTCTCTTGATATCGCTTCGAACTGTGCCTTGATCCAGCGCCGTGCGGCACCGATACCGCGGGTATCAGATTGCGTATCCGATAAGCTGTGGCGGGTGCCAAACCCCACCAGTTCAGCAATATCGCTGCCAATCCGTTGTGCAGATGTGGCACTGGCAATGTCATACAGGCGCATGTCCTCGGAAGGTGGCACCTGGGCTGCAAGGCCGGTGGAAAGGAGGGTAGTGCTGGCAATCAAGAGTTTTTTGATCATGGTATTTCCATTGCAGTGAAGCATCTGAAGCGTATCTGCAACTTTACCATTTTCTGTTGACGGGTGGCCCCGCCTTCTTCTTCGCCCCACCTTCTCAAGAACATAAAAAAAGCCGGACCCTTTTCGGTCCGGCTAAAGAGGAGGAAGAGTATCACTCAACCATGGAGGTTGGTGGTCACGGGAACTGGTTGTGACACCGTGCTGGAACGAGTGCGGTGTGCATTTTCGCTCTCGAAAGTCAGCTGTTGCCACATGGTTCGCAAAACGTTCGGCTCAATCTGAGCGGATGGGCTTATGCCCATCTGAAGTTTGAGGGTGAATATTTCTTTACGGCCCATATCCCAGTTCCTCGTGACACACCAATAGGACAGTAAAAGCAGGAAAATGTTTACCCCGGATGCGATAAACCGAAGCACGGCTCCGACGGGCTCCCACAGCCAATGTTATTTACTCACCGGGACAGGTAAGGCACCATACACGCTACCCCGGCGACCGGCATCGCCGGCATTACAGCATTGCGGAACCCTGTACCTTTTTATGCAGCAATCAGTTGTAAAAACACCTTCAGGAAAGTTGCGGTACACCGTTGCCCACCGGCCACGGGTCACAAAACGCCTGCACCTGGAACTGGATCAGCAGGGTGGACTGGTGATCGTGGCACCGAAGCACTGGAGCAGGGCCCACATCAGCGCGACGCTGGCGCAAAATACCGGTCGTGTCGCGCGCTTTTTGGCGGATGCCCGGCGACGTCGGGTGCAACCACTGCAATATATCCAGGGTGAACGACACCTGTTGCTCGGAGTACCCTATGCGCTGGTGATACTGGAGGAAACCGCGACGAAACTCCGGGGCAAGCCCCGCGTAACGCTGGCCGGTCACAAACTGTACGTTAAAACAGCCCAGCCCGGTGTTTTTCCAGTCAAATCGGCGCTCAATGCCTGGTATCGCCAGCAGGCAATGCGTATTTTCACTGCGAGAATGCAGGTGATCGCCCAAAAGGCCCCATGGGCTCAGGGCAGAACATTGCCGTTAAAGCTCAGAAGCATGCGGCGAACCTGGGGGAACTGCTCCGCAAAAGGTATCATCAAGCTGAATACGCACTTGATCAAGACGCCCCTGCCGATAGCTGACTCCGTGATTGCGCATGAACTGTGCCACCTCGAAGAAATGAATCACAGCAGCGCATTTTATACCTTGCTGGAAGGCCTGAACCCGAACTGGCGGCAGCATCGGACAGTGCTGCGCTCACAGGGCCATCTGTATTTGCGCACATAATATTACAATACTGAGCAGAGCGATGTAGGATAGGAGGTTCCCCCGGCCAACTACGTAAGGCTAGCTATCCAAGCCGGGATTGGTCACCAAAATATATGGAACAACGCACACACATTAAAGGCCTGTACCGGCCAGACAACGCAAAGGAAAGTTGTGGCTTCGGGCTCATTGCCCATCAACAGGGCGAAGCCAGCCATGCACTGGTGCGGACGGGCTGTACCGCGCTGGCCCGCATGACGCACCGTGGTGCAGTTGCCGCTGATGGTAAAACCGGTGATGGCTGTGGCGTGCTGCTGCAGTTTCCAGAGTCATTTTTCCGCCAGGTGGCCGAGGACGAGGGCATGTGGCTGGGCCAGCATTTTGCTGTCGGCATGATCTTCCTGGATCCCGACCCCGGGATCGCGGCGCGGTCGCGCAAAATCCTCAAGCGACACATCAAGAATGAAACGCTCGGCATCGCGGGCTGGCGCAAAGTTCCTACAGAGCCATCGGTTTGCGGGCAGATCGCGCTGGATTCAATGCCGGTTATAGAGCAGGTGTTTGTCAATGTACCGGCTGGCTGGTCGCATTTTGATGCCGAACGACGGCTGTTCGTAGCCCGGCGCACGGCTGCGGCTGAGAATATGAGGCTGGCAGAGCCGGATACCCACTTTTATGTAGCCGCGCTGTCGATCCTGACCACGGTCTACAAGGGCCTGGTTATGCCCGTGAATCTGCCGGAGTTCTTCACCGACCTGAAGGACCCGCGCTTAAAAAGTGCTATTTGCCTTTTTCACCAGCGTTTTTCCACCAACACGTTGCCCAACTGGAAGTACGCGCAGCCATTCCGATACCTGGCACACAACGGTGAAATCAATACCATTGAAGGCAACCGCAGTTGGGCAGAGGCGCGTACGCCGAAGTTTCAGACGCCGTTATTGCCCGATCTGCAAAAGATTCGTCCGCTGGTTAACCAGGAAGGTTCAGACTCGTCCTCGCTCGATAATATGCTGGAACTGTTTCTCGCCGGTGGCATGGATGTGTTCCGTGCCATGCGTATCCTGGTTCCACCGGCCTGGCAGGCAGAGCCTGAAATGGCGCCGGAACTGCGGGCCTTCTATGAATTTAACTCGATGCACGTGGAGCCCTGGGACGGGCCGGCGGGTATCGTCATGACCAATGGTCGCGTGGCTGCCTGCAACCTTGATCGCAACGGCTTGCGCCCGGCACGTTACGTCATCACCAAAAACGGCTGGGTAACACTGGCGTCCGAGACCGGCGTGTGGGATTACGACGCGGCGGATGTGGTTGAAAAAGGCCGCGTCGGACCTGGTGAAATGTTTGCTGTTGATACGCTGAGTGGCAGGCTGTGGCGCTCGCGCGAGATCGACGAAGCGCTCAAGTCACGTCATCCCTACGCCGACTGGCTGGCGGAAAACATCATCCGTATCACCAATAACGATGAACAGGAAGCGGCCGCCGCCGAGGCTTTCATGCGCGAGAGCCCGAATAACTTCCCGATATTCCAGAAGCTGTTTGGTGTCAGTAACGAAGAGCGCGAGCATGTCATCCGGGTGATGGCTGAAAACCAGGTTGAGGCGACCGGATCGATGGGTGATGACACGCCGGTGGCCGTCATGTCACGCCAGCAGCGTCCGGTCTATGACTACTTCCGTCAGCAGTTCGCGCAGGTCACCAACCCCGCCATCGACTCTTTGCGGGAGCGCTCAGCGATGTCGCTGGAGACGCTGATTGGCCGGGAACACAATATTTTCCAGGAGACCAGCACGCACGCACACCGCGTGGTGTTGCCGTGGCCGGTACTGAACATCGTCAAGTACCGAAAATTACTGGGTCTGGACCAGCGCTGGTACCGGAACGAGACTTTCAGCCTGAACTATGACCACGATGATGATCTGAAAACAGCGATGACAAGGCTGTGTGACCAGGTCTCAGCCGCTGCGGCCGATGGCGTGGTCATTATCGTGTTGAGCGATCGTGACATCGCCATCGACAGGCTGCCCATGCATGCGGCGTTGGCTACCGGTGCCGTACACCAGCGCCTGATCAATGACGGCCTGCGCTGTGACTGTAATATCATCGTCGAGACTGGCACAGCCCGTGACGCGCACCACTTTGCGGTGCTGTTCGGCCTCGGAGCAACTGCGGTTTATCCCTACCTGGCCTTCCAGATCATCAATGACCTGCACGCCAGGGGTGCGCTGAGCGGCGATCTGTTACAGCACCGTAAATATTATCGCCGCGGGGCCCGCAAGGGGCTGCTCAAGATCCTGTCCAAAATGGGCATTTCCTGCGTTTCCAGCTACCGCGGAGCACAATTATTCGAGACCGTTGGACTGGGCAGGGAGATTACCGGCCTGTGTTGTCCGGGTGCGGCAGGCAATATTGGCGGGGTCGGGTTTCGCGAGATTGAGGCGGACCAGCGCATCCTGTCACAGGCTGCCTGGAACGCCGGTGAGCCGATCACCCAGGGCGGCTTGCTGAAGTTTACCTGGGGTGGCGAATTCCATGCCTACAACCCGGATATCATCCAGGCGCTGCAAACAGCGGTGCAAAGTGCAAAGCAATCGGACTATGCAACCTTTGCGCGCCTGGTTAACCAGCGTTCGCCGGCGGCCCTGCGTGACCTGTTGCGCTTGCGGCCGGCAGAAAAGCCGATAGCACTGGCACAGGTTGAGCCGTCGGAGAAGCTGTTCCCGCGCTTCGATACCGCTGCCATGTCCATTGGCGCACTGTCGCCGGAAGCCCACGAGGCACTGGCCGTGGCGATGAACACACTCGGCGGCCATTCCAATTCCGGCGAGGGCGGTGAGGACCCGGCACGTTTTAACAGTGAGCGGAATTC
>QIKV01000218.1 GCA_003233115.1 Oceanospirillales bacterium | reverse complement strand
ACAACCTTGCCAAGGTTGGGGTCGCGAGTTCGAGTCTCGTTTCCCGCTCCAGATATCAAGCCTGGCCCGGCTCATACCGGTGCCAGGTTTTTTTATCCCCAGGTTCTATTATCCTTTACGCGCTGGGTTATTTTACCGTGTAGCCCCTGCCTTCCAGGCAAGCAGCACGGGCATTATTGAACGCGGTCACGCCGGATTGCTCGGCCGCTGCCTGGGCCTGCTGTTGCTGGCCCCGTCTTGCTCTTCTCTCCCGTGATCCACCTACAACCGCACCCGCAATTGCCGCATTGCCTGTATCAGCATGTGTGACCTCACCGATCACTGCGCCACGGGCAGCACCCCTGACGCGCGCACCGGATGGGCCGCTGGATTGCGGGGCGGCCTGTACTGTTGGCGGGTTGACCGGATCGTAGCCACTGTTCTGAACCGCCCAGTTGTAACATTCCCCTTCATCCTGTTTTTGTTGTTCAGGCGACTGTCCCCCGGCGGGGTATATGGACAGCGCTGCGAAGGCAGGAATGTTTATCAGGAGAGCGAAAATCAGAATCATTAATCTATGCATTATCATTAGTCCTTTCAGCTGGGGTAGCGTTTTTGGTTTGTTGTAAGTTTATTAAACACTATTTCAACGCCAATTTACACACTACAACGTGCGGATGCATGGCAATGTGCCCCGACCGATAGTAGAATAGCGCCGTTCCGGGAACCCACTCGGAAACTCTACCCTGGGGCCAGGTGGCAGAGTGGTTATGCTGGGCCAGGTGGCAGAGTGGTTATGCTGCGGCCTGCAAAGCCGTCTACGCCGGTTCGATTCCGACCCTGGCCTCCATTTCAAAGGAACCCCGTGTTGATAAAGCGTTCCAAGTAATCTCGTGCAAGTGGAAGATACATTGAGTAAACCCTCTATAAAACTGAATGTTTTTGTGCACCTGCTATCAATCGCTACGCTGATAGTGCTGGTGGGAGGTCTCAGCGGTTGTGCAGGTACAGCAACGGGTGTGGATCGCTCGGTCTACTCGCGCCTGCAACCTGAACCTGTTGTCGCACAGAAATCTTCAGGCGCCGCCGCCATGGTGGTCATTCGTTATCCGGCAATGATTCACGAATATGCAGAAAACCTGTATGTGAGCTCTTTTGCAATCAATGCCATTGGCGGCGAGATGCCTGCGGCCACGGCCAAGGCGCAGACTGCGAGAATTGCACAATCGCTGGTTGAAAAATCCAGTTACTACGCCATGTCCCTGTACCGTGAGTTAAAGAAGGTCCTGCCGAAAAACTCGGTACTGCTGTCACCCCATATCATTGCCTGGGACAAGGAGCGGCAGTTGCACAGCCGCCCGATACTGGCATCGGAACAGATTCCCACCGTTTTGACGATTGATTTCAATATTTATTCATTTCCGGATGTGACTAAAATGATGGACTCACCGCCGGTTACGTTCGGGGACCTGGTGACACCCATGATCGTGATAAAAAGCAGTCGCTGGATTGAGCCACCCCTGCGCGGCCTGCTGGTCGCCAGTCCGCCGCTGGAAGACGCTGCCTGGCGGCAGGTGGCCGCAGAATCGAGGAAACACGTTGAGGCGCGCATGGAAGGGACTACCCGCACCGAGGTCGCCTCACTTGAATTTATTGCCTACCTGGCTGAACGGGGCATGCTGCCACTGGGTGTGCCATCCAAAACCATGGGCAGCAGTAACCGCCGTTTAATCGCGGTAGAGGAATATCCGCTGGAGAAAATCCAGATGGATGGCAACCTTGTCGGCAGGCTCGAGGAGGATTTTTCGGTTGATCCTTTCGTGCGGGGGGTTGTCAATGGCGTCAGTTCCAGGATCATTGAGATGCTCAATTCAATCGATCATGACAGGGCTACTTTTTTTGCCCGGCAGGCGGCGCTGAACCGTTTTGACCCGCAGCTAGCCAGGGTCTTCTTTGTGCAGTCGGCCGATGAAAGCGTCAGGGCGCGCCTGCAACTGGCCGAGGCACTGGTCGGCGCTGAGAAAGAATTTCTTGCCGCACAATCCGACAGTATTTATGCCGGTACCTACACCGGCAATTACGGCATGAAGATGCGTAAAATCATTGCTGCTGAATATCGCATGCTCGAAGAGCGCCGCCGCCTGGCACGCAAGCAGAATGTAACCACGGCGATTGCCGTGATCGCCCTGGCGGGCTCTGTTTACGGTGCAGTCGCATCAACTGCGGCAAGTACGGCCGCCGTGATCGCTGCATCGGGCGCGGTGATGGCCGGTTCCGTCTGGGCCTTGCATAAATCGCTCGGAACCCGGACCGAATCGGAAGAGGTCGGCAGGTACTTTCTCGCTCGTATGGCGCCGACGTTTGACCGGCAAATGTCGGTTCAAATGGAGTGGCTGGAGTCCAAAGAGATCATCACAGCCCGTGGCTTCGCTGAATTCAGAAACAAGACACTCAGCCTCTACCAGGCCAGGGTCAGGTCGATGACCGTCAGCGTTGACCAGCGTTGCCAGTTCAGGTATCCCGGCTTCAGCGAGCCCGGACGCTGGTATGGCGTGTGCAATGATGGATGGGCTTCAGGGCGGGGCTACGGGCTGGCCGGCAACGCCCGTGGTGATACGATCGAGTTCCTGGGATATGCCGAGGCCGGCCTGGCCTCGGGTTCCGGTGGTATGATCATCAATCGCCGCAAGCAACTGGGTGCAACCTATTACGAGGGCACGTTCAGGAACGGGCTTCCCGATGGCACCGTGCGGGTTGAAAAGGCTGGCGCAACACCGGCCCTGAGAGAATTCAGGGCAGGGAAGGATATTGGCAAGGGAAAACCGGGGCAGTTGCAGAAATTAAACTTCACATCCGGCACTTCACCGACCCCGCGAGCGGGCTCATGAGGCGGTGGCTAACCGCCAGGGCATTGTTTGCCTGCCTGTTGCTGGCAACGGCGGCCAATGCCAGCGACAGCATTAATTTTGCAGCCATCGACAAGTTGCCGCCCGGCGAGCAATATCGCCAACTAAGCCTGGTATTGATGATTTTCGGCGGGGCTGACTCTGAACTTATTGACGCCATGGCGCCGACCACACCCCCGGATGCAGAGCATGGCAGTGCCAGTTTTGATCCCGATGCCTACAAAACACCTTTAACCCGGATTGTCGATCAGGAATCCATGCTGAGCGGCGCGGCATTGCTGTTGCGGTTCGCACGGGATTCGCAAACGGCAATCAGGGCGAGGCTGGCGGCCATCGATGCGGCTAATCCTGTCCTGATCAGCATGGTGGACATCAATGCGATTACCGAAGATGCTATCATCATTCGCAATGCGATTGCCGACAGCATCAGCTATGCAGGCCTCGCCGGCACTGCAGAACTCACCAGGCACCTGAAGAACTACCGTACCCGGACAATCTTTCTCAGGAACGTTATGGAGTATGAAGCCTTCAGTATTGAACTGGAGCGCCTCACCCGTGAGGCAATCCTGTCCGTTGGCGGCAAACTTGATGCCTACCAGCGAATGTTTGATGAAGAGGTCAATTCAGCAGGGTTTAACCGGCAAATCGAATCTGCCGAGTTTATCTATAATCGCGATGCGGATTTTGATAAAAAGGCAGGCAAACTGACTGAAGAAATCATGCGCAATGTGATCCTGCAGCAAAGCCAGGTCGACCCCTGACAGACGCGCTCAACCATCATTGTTTTTATGCGGATCCCTTGCGCGATTGTCTTCGCTCTTAACCGGAGCGGCGTGTACAGCACCGGCACCTGGCGAAATGGTGATGCCCTGTGCATTTTTCAGATCCTTGATAGCAAGCGTATCCTTTGAGATAACCACCAGTGGACCGGGCTGCGTCGTTGCCGCCTGCTGTTGAGTATTCTGTTGTTGAGTATTCTGTTGTTGGGCAGTCTGCTGCTGGGTGCCCTGCTGTTGAGTGTCCTGCTGTTGGGCAGTCTGCTGCTGGGTACTCTGCTGTTGAGTGTCCTGCTGTTGGGCAGTCTGCTGCTGGGTACTCTGCTGTTGCGTGTCCTGCTGTTGGGCAGTCTGCTGCTGGGTGCTCTGCTGTTGGGCACCCTGCTGTTGGGACAGGCTTTCAGTGCCGGCCGCCTGTGGTTTCGGGGGCGGGCGTCCGGCGGCCGTTTGAGCATTGCCCATCAGGTATTCGAGAGCGCTCTGGGAAACACCGGCGGTTCCGGCCTTGTCCGGGTCGTTCGGATTGGCTGATGAAGACGAGGACGGTGAGTAAGACCCTGCATTGCGATCGCGCGCGGCTTGTTGTGCCTGACCGGGCTGCTTTTGCCCATCCTTGGTGCCGGAACCGGCGCTGCCTGATCCGTTGTTGCCCGAAGATTCAGCCGAAGATTGAGCCGAAGATTGAGCCGAAGATTGAGCCGAAGATTTACCGCCATTGGCCTGGGCCCGCGCAGCGCCCTGTGCCCCGGCATCTGTTCCGGGTGCTAACTTTGACCTGGCAGCATTGGCGTATATCTGGGCTTCGCGCTGTTGGTATTTACTCACCAGTTCACCCCAGGCCTCTACCTCCTGCTGCTTCAATGTGGCGTTTTTCTGTGCTGCTGCACTGGCTACGTATGGATAGTCCTTGTTTTCATCCCCCGGAGCCCACGCGTCTCCCTCGAGGATAATCTCGCGTAGCTGGTTGCGCAGGTGTTTTTGTGATGCCTCCGGTAACTTGTCGAGTTTTTGTGTGCCCGGCTGGTAGGCATCGGTTAACAAACTGCTGGATCGGGCAGGCTGGTCCCTGAGTTCCATAAAACGCCGATAATTTTCATCGTCATACTCCACTTCCTGGCTACCGGAATTGGCTTTGTCCTGTGCAGTGTTTTGATTACCCTGTTCTGCTGAAGTAGTTTTCGCCTGCGCAAGAACCGCCCGGCCTGGCAGGAGAATGGATAAAGACAACACTGCAATAATGAAGATTTTATGAGCCATCAGATTTCAGTTATCACTCTGCAATACTCCGCACCACCCGGAAGCCGGTGAAATCGTTACGGTCGCCATTATTCAAGTTGAACCGTGCTGGCAACCTGACTTCCCTGCTGCCGGTCACCCATGAACCGCCGCGGGTCATGTGGGAACTGCAGATGCCGCGCCCCCAGGCGCTTCCATCCACCGGTGCGTCGAGGTAGGACAGGTTCATGCAGTCCGCAGTCCACTCAGAAACATTGCCGACAGTATCATACAGGCCGAATGAATTGGCCCTGAATGAACCCGCCGGGGCAGTTCCCAGGGCCAGTTTATCGCTACATTGCTTATGTTCCCACTTGAAACCGGTTTCGGTGCCGGCAATGTTGCCGTAATCACACAGCAGGGCAGGGTCACCGCCCGGCCAGTCGCTTTCCTCACCGGCCCTGGCGAAATATTCCCATTCGCTTTCGCTCGGCAGGCGATAGCTCTGGCCGGTTTTTTTGCTGATCCAGCGTACATATTCCTGCGCGTCAGTCCACGATACCATGATGACCGGTCGGCTGCCCCGGCCCCAACCGTTGTCGCCCGCTCGCGAGGTGCAGCCTTTGTCGTTGAAGCAGGCGTCCCACTGGGCCATGGTAATTTCATATATGCCAACGGCAAATGGCTCGGTGATCGTCACCTGCCGGCGCGGCTTTTCCATACTCAACGACAATGGAGATTTATCATCAGAGCCTTGCCAGTAAGTACCCGCCGGCACCACCATCATGGCAGGGCAGTCGTCGCAGTCTTTGAAAGACTTGCCCGGGCGCAAATCAAGGTCATCCAGGTGTTGCAGGGCGGCAGTAACGTTTACTCCACGCGGGAATGCATCGATATATGCCTGGAAAGCATCTTTGGTATTCAGCTTTGTGGCAGCTTTAAAGGCTTTGTTGTCGTTGGCCTGATCCTTGAGAAGGCGCCGTATCCGGTTGGCCTCTTCAATGTGCAAACCGGCGGGCCAATCACTGATGTAGCGGTCGAATGCAGCGATAGTCCGGCTGCTGCTGGCGGTCTCCCAAGCCTGCTTTTCCAGCCTTTCCTGCAGCAGTCGCTGCCGCTCCTGGCGGGCTTGTTCCTGCTTGATTTCATCAATCCGGCGCATGGCTTCGGTCTGGTGGAGTCCATCAGGGAACAGCTTAAGGTAGTCTTCGTACGCTGGCACGCTGTCTTCCGCAGACAATTCCTGCCAGGCTTGCTCATCGAGGATGTCCAACTGCGTCTCGGCCTGGTTGCGGTACACCGAGGTCGGGTAATCGGTGATGAAGCGCCGGTAGGCTTCGATGGTGTCGGCCCGCACAGCGGCTTGCCAGCGGGTGGTTTCCTGTGACGAAGGGGTTTTGACAGCATGTTCTTCGGTGGCTGATGGTTGCGCGCCGGTGTTGCTAAAGTCAGGCAGTTGTATTTGCTCGTCAGGCGACTTGTCACTGAATAGAAAAATCGCAATGGCCACCATGGCCAGCAGGAAGATGCCCAGCAAAATACGCGGCAGCCACTCCCTTCCTTCCTTCGGGTATGCCTCAGCGTGAGTGCTGTCGGTGACCGAACGTCGCCAGTCGAGGCTTTTGAAGGACTTCTTCCATTGCCCGACGTCCCGGGGCCGGTCTTGTGGATTAACGCTTAAACCCAGTTCAATGGCATCGCGGATGCCACCATATTGCGTGCCGGGAACAAGTGCTGCGAAGCGCTTCAACGGGTCCTGCGCCCCCGCTTCAAGCGCAGTTTGACGCGCTGCTGCCGCGACTGGGATATTGCCGGTAATGCAGCGATAAAGTGTTGCTGCAAGGGCATAAATGTCAGTCCAGGGACCGATGCGGCCGGCGGCATCAGATTGTTCCGGGGCTGCGTAACCCACACTGCCCAGCCTCGCATTGGCGGTCCCTGCCAGATCCGCCGATCGGTCGTCGTGCGCTGCGGCTACACCGAAATCCAGCAGGATGGGCGTGCCATCCCCGGTCATGTAGATATTGGCTGGTTTTATATCCTGGTGGATGACACCGTGTGCGTGGATGTATTCCAGACCTTCCATGAGCGCCAGCAACAGGGTGCGTGCCTCGTCGGGGCCGAAGGTACCGTCACACTCCAGCAGTTGGTGCAGTGGCTGACCCTGGTAGTAGGGCATCAGGAAGTAGGCTGTTCCGTTGGCTTCAAAGTAGCGCAGTACCTTGACGATATTCGGATGATCCAGGGCTGCCACCAGGCGTGCCTCAGTAAGAAACAGCTCAAGTCCTGCGGTGAATAATTGCGCAGCCGCAGCGTCGTTGGGCACGACGGCGCCGTCATCCCGCCGTGAGACATGGTCTGAGGGCAGGTACTCTTTCAATGCAAACCGGGTGCCGATGGCAGGATCTGTAACCAGGTAGGTAATGCCAAACGAACCAACGCCAAGAATTGCATTGATCTGCAGGTCGCCGATGTAGGCGCCGGGTTGCAGGGCCGCGGATTGACGCATCATTGTGCTCCACCCGTGCCGGAACTGGTCAGTACATGGATGTGCAGGCGCACGCCGCCGAGGAGAATTTCATCCTCTGGCTCAATAAACATGACCTCTGCCGACAGGCAGGGTATTCCCCGGATGAAGGTGCCGTTGCTGGAACCAAGATCGGTGATGGTCAGCGATTCACCCGCGTTTGCAAGCCGTGCATGGCGGCGGCTGAGCGATGGGGTCTCTATGCAAATATCCGCATCGCCGCGCCCGATAATAATATCAATGTGCGCCGTATTGACCACACAAAAGCGCTCGAAGCCGGCGTCGTTGCCCAGCCGGCCTGCAATCACGACAATGCCGTCACAACCGTCGGGCAGGGCATTGATATCCGGCTTTTCATTTTGCTCAGGGGATTTAATTCCGGCGGCGCGGGTAGAGGAACCTGGGCCGCTGTCCAGCGGCGCCGTGTCTGGTTCTTCGCCAGGCGCAGAGTCAGACGGGGCCTCGTGCCGCCGGGCGTCCTGCTGTGGGCCGGGTTGTGCCTGGCGCCGGAGGGAAAAAAGCTTTGCCAGCACTAACGCCAGGATTACCGCAGCGGCCAGCCACAGCCACAGCCACACCGAGCTAACACGCCAAATCGCAGCGGCACCCCTGGTGGCTTCAACCGGCTGTACGACAACGTCTGAGTCCTGCACAGAATTGGCTGGCATCTGCCGGGGTAACGACTCTGTTGGTGGCCCATTATCTGCGGGCACGACCGCTGTGGCAGCATTGATCTGGCCCGCCTGCTGCAGCGGCGCGGGTGTTGTGTCCGCTACACTGTCGTCCTTTTCAGGCACGCCTGGCCCGGCAGGTTTCCCGCAAGTGCCCGGCTGCAGGCTGATCTGCATTGAGTCTAAAATAAGGCGCAGATCGTCACCGAGGATGGCAACCGGGTTCTGATCCTCGGCCAGGCTTGGCACGCCCGTAGCCAGGTTCAAGCCAACCAGGTATCCACAATCATCAACGATGGGTCCGGAAATATTAGGCAAGGGCGTAGCGGTGGAGATGGTTAGTCCGCCGCCCGAATCACTGCCGACAAATTTGACCGGTACCCACAGAGGCCGGGCGCCCTCTGCGAGTTTTTCAGCCGGTGGAAATGCGGCCAGATGAAAAACACGCCCCTGCAGCGGATCGCCTTGCGTCAAAAGGATGCCCGGCCGGGCCAATCCTGCAACTGCCAGCACTGCCAGCCCATCGGCTGCCGAGCGCTTGACCGTCCGGCTGGGCCGGCCGTTGCGGATGACGTCGGTGCCGCCATCCATCACCACGATCTCATCACCGGCAGCGACAAAATCTGCGGGTACCAGCACCAGGCCGTCGCTGGAAATCAC
>QIKV01000063.1 GCA_003233115.1 Oceanospirillales bacterium | reverse complement strand
GCGGTCCACCTGTTGCAGTGCGGAGACCAGTGCTATGCCAAGGCCGGCGCTGATGGAGGTGGATGAGTGCCCCACACCAAAACTGTCAAATTCACTTTCGGCCCGTTTGGGAAATGGTGCCAGGCCGCCGGTCTTTTTGATCGTGCCGATACGGTCGCGCCTCCCCGTCAGTATTTTATGCGGGTAAGCCTGGTGGCCCACATCCCAGATAAGCCTGTCGTGGGGGGTTTCAAAGCAGTAATGCAAAGCAACCGTGAGTTCCACACAACCCAGGCCGGCACTGAAATGTCCACCGCTTTTTGAAACGGTCTCGAGCAGGAATTGCCTTAATTCATCAGCCACCTGCGGCATCTGGTCTTCATCCAGTTGGCGCAAGTCTGCCGGAACGACGATTTTATGCAGTAGTGGATATTTGTTAGCATTCATCATGGCGGGTTTTACCGGTCGCGATCCACGGCGTAAGCTGCCAGCCACGCCAGAGTGTCAGTGTTCCCCGCTAAATGTACCAGCTCTGCCAGTGCGAGGTCTCGTAGTTCATAGGCCCTGTCGTATGACTTTTCCACACCAATGATGGAAGGGAAAGCCGGCTTTGATCGTGCAGCATCCGCCTGACTTGGTTTACCAATTATATCGCTGTTACCGGTAACGTCCAGCAGGTCGTCAAAAATCTGGAATGCCAGACCGGTCAGTTTGCCAAAACGGGAGAGCGCATGACGCTCGCCGGAAGAACTTGCTGTAAGCATTGCCGCCGCCGTGGTACTGATCTCAATCAGGGCGCCGGTCTTGAAAGCGTGGATATTCTCCAGTTCCGCCTGGGAGATCTTGCTGCCAATGCTGGCGAGATCAAGTACCTGCCCACCGGCCATACCTCCCGCTCCACAGGCCTGTGCGAGTCCCAGGATGATTTCAGTCTGGGCCGCCGCCTGGGTGGATAACGCCGGATCCGCTGCCAGGATTTCAAAGGCCAGCGCCTGTAATGCATCACCGGCCAGAATGGCCGTTGCCTCATCAAACTGGCGGTGGCAGCTTGCTTGCCCACGCCTGAAGTCGTCATCGTCCATGGCGGGTAAATCATCATGAATCAGGGAATAGGCGTGAATAAGCTCGATTGCAACCGCAATGCCATCGAGTTTCGTCTCATGCAAGCCCAGGGCGCGACCGGATGCGTAGACAAACAGGGGCCGGATACGTTTGCCGCCGGCGGTGGCGGAGTAATGCATCGCCTGGAACAGGAGTTGTGGCGATTGCGACAGCACTGGCAGGAATCCGGGAAGAATATCTTCAAACCGTGTCTGCCATGCCCGTACGATAGCGGTGCTTTCAGGCATCAGGTTCAAATGGAGAAATTGATTCCTCGTCTTCCGGATCCATGAGTTGGTCAACTGTTTGCTGGGCTTTGTCCAGCATGGACTGGCACAGCCGGGTCAACTCGATGCCGCGTTTGAAGCCGGACAGGGACTCATCCAGTGACTGCTCACCTTCCTCGAGGCTGCCTACCAGTTTCTCAAGTTCTGCCAGCGTTGCTTCGAAGTTGGGAGCCGCTTCGTTTTTCTTACTCATAATCTGCATATTGCACCAGCCCGATGCTGTTGTGCAACAATGAATTGCAACAGGGTGTTCTCCGGTTGCCAGGTCAATTTGACATGGTTTTCAGACATCCATGCCGCGAATTGATCGTCGAAACACCAGTCGCCTATTGCGACCAACTCTCCTTTGAGTTCACATAACGGAATGCTGTCTCTGAACCAGCCCGGGATGCCGGTCGACTGAAATAGTTTCTTCAGACTCTTGTGATGCGCACCCTGCCTGATCGCGTTTACTCTACAGTTTCGCCGGCTACTGACCACAATCTCCTCAGGCGGACCGTTTGCACCCGGCCCTGCAAGTTTGAGTTCTCCGTGTTCGCCACCCAAATTAATGACGGCCTGGTTGGCCGGCCACTGGGCGTCGGGGCAAAGTGGAGTTTCAACATCGTGCTGAAGCCATAAACGGCTTTGGTGCAGGCGCAACAACCGGCCGCCCCATTGAATACGAATTTTGTGCTTGCCGCCGTCCGGAAACACCTGGTCATACAAGGCCTCCAGGCTACGCGCGGGTATGGGTGGGGTGCCGGACTTATTTAGCCAGCGTCGGATGACCAGCTTGAACAGCGCTGGTTCTTCATGCAGTTTTGATCCAATTTGCAGTACCAGGCGGTGGCACAGGTATTGTTCCAGGTATTTATCTGCCAGTTGCTCAAGCAGTGAACGGGCATCAGCCAGCGCATTGCAGGTCCGCAGCATGCGTTTGTTTACACCGTGCCAGCGGCTCTCTAACAAGGGCATGACCTGGTGGCGAACAAAGTTGCGGTCATGATGCAGCAATTGATTGGTGGGGTCTTCGAGCCAGTCAACGTTGTTTTGCTGCAAGTAATTTACCAGTGCAGCGTTCTCGAAATTCAGCAATGGCCGCTGCAATACACCGGCCCCCAAAGGCCTGCTGTGGGGCATGGCAGACAGACCATCAACGCCACTGCCCCGCATGAGGTTCAGCAACAGTGTCTCGGCCTGGTCATCTGCGTGGTGAGCGGTCAATAAGCTGTCGCCTGGTTTGAGCAGAGCTGACATGGCCTGGTAACGCAAATGGCGCGCCTCCGCCTCCAGGCCATAGCCTGTGCAGCTTTCAATATTGATCCTCAGACTGGTGAGGGTGATTCCCTGCTGTTGGCAAAAGTGCTCGCAGTGCTCCTGCCACAGCTCGGCATCTGGATGAATCCCATGATTGACATGAACTGCCTGTACCGGGGTCTCAAGTCGGCTTTTCAACTGCTTGAGTGCGTATAACAATGCCGTTGAATCGGCACCGCCGCTGAAACCGACCAGGTAGGTATTGGCGCGTGGTTGCGACGCCAGGATGAGAAGCAATTGCTCCGCGGTGAAGGGCAGCAAACGGTTACTCATTAGTCCTTGTATTCACCGATGGAAAGCAAGCGCTGATATCTTTCCTCCAGTAAGGATTCCGTCGTCAATTTATCGAGTTCTTCAAGTTGGGCAGCGATACAGTTGCCAACTTCTGCAGCAACTTTTTCCGGATCCTTGTGGGCGCCACCCAGGGGTTCCGGTATCACCTCATCAACCAGGCCCAACTGCAAAAGCCGGGCGGAAGTAATGCCAAGTGCGGTAGCGGCATCTTCTGCCATCGCCGCATCTTTCCACAGGATAGATGCACAACCTTCGGGTGAAATTACCGAGTACGTGCTGTATTGCAGAATATTTACCCGGTCACCCACACCGATAGCCAGGGCACCGCCTGAACCGCCCTCGCCGATGATAGTGCAAATGACAGGAACCGGTAGGCACGCCATGTACTTGAGGTTGGTCGCGATGGCTTCGGATTGGCCACGTTCTTCCGCTCCCACACCGGGATAGGCACCGGGCGTATCAATAAAGGTCAGCAACGGCAGGCGAAAACGCTCTGCCATTTTCATCAGGCGCAGCGCCTTTCGATAACCTTCCGGGCGTGGCATACCAAAGTTTCTGAAGATCTTGGCCTTGGTATCCCGGCCTTTTTGTTGCCCGATCACCATGATGGCCCGGTCCCGGAAACGCGCCAGACCACCGACGATGGCGTGGTCATCGGCAAACGCACGGTCGCCATGAAGTTCATGAAATTCAGCGAACAGGAAATCCACATAGTCCAGGGTATAGGGCCTCAGCGGATGGCGGCTGAGCTGAGAAATCTGCCAGGGTGTCAGGTCCTTGAAAATACTGGCCAGTTTCTGGCGCATCTTGGACTGTAGCCGTTGAATTTCCTCTTCCAGGTTCAGAGCATTGTCAGATCCGACGTTGCGCAGTTCGTCAATCTTGGCCTGCAATTCAGCAATGGGTTGTTCGAAATTCAGGTAGTTCGGGTTCATGGCGATCCGCTTCCACAATAGAGCACGAAGTATAACGGCTGTGACAAATTTAGTTTAGACCTTTACCGGAGCAACGGCAGTGCACCTGGGTATGCGATCGCTGTTCCAGTGCGCCAGTGCCCAGTCCCACAATGGACCGAGGGCCAGGCCAGGCTGCGGTTGATGGCCAAGGAAAAAAAGTGCCTGAGCCACTGCAAATGCCGGGTCTTTGTGTTTGACCGGATCTGCTTGTTCTCTTTTACCCAGTTTCTTGCCATCGGTGGATAGTGCCAATGGTAAATGCATATAAGCGGGGGTGCTGAGCCCCAATGCTTTTTGCAGGCACAGTTGGCGGAAGGTGGATTCAAGCAAGTCGGCACCACGTACCACTTGTGTAATGCCCTGAAAATCGTCGTCAACCACTACGGCCAGTTGGTAGGCATACAGTCCATCTGCGCGGCGAATAATAAAATCCCCCGTGCTGCGGGTAAGGGTGTCAGATAGCTGTCCTTGTATTTTATCGGTAAATTTGCAGGTTTCATCGTTGACCCGGAAGCGGATTGTGCGTGGCTTCTTACCTCCGCTTATGCCGTTTCTGCAAGTACCCTGGTAGATTCCGGATGGTGGCAGGTCTTTACGTGTACAGGCACATGGGTAGGCCAGGCCTTTCTTGAGCAAGCGCTTAACATGGGCCTGGTAGGCTGCATGCCTGCTGCTTTGATAGAGTACCTGTCCATCCGGTTCCATACCCAACCTTTGCAGCTCATGGAGAATGCGGGCGGCACTGCCGGCAACCTCCCTCGGTGGGTCCAGGTCTTCAATCCGGAGTAGCCAGTTGCCACCGGCACTTTTGGCTTCCAGGAAACTGCCGACGGCGGCAACCAAAGATCCGAAATGGAGGTCACCGGTGGGCGATGGCGCAAATCGACCGATAACGCGAACAGCGGTACTGGCTAAATTTGACAGGCTGATGGCTCCGCGCGTTTATTGCCCGACGACCTGGGGAGCCTCGTTGAGAAAATCACCCGTCACCAGCTTAACGCCGCACTGCCAAAGTACCGCCAGGTCAGATGCATCCTGCACTTCGTCGGTAATAATAATAATGTCGTAGGGTTCAATGCCTTTGACCACTGCCCGGATGATATCCTGGTTTGCCCTGTTGGCGCTCAAACCCTGGGCCAGGCCGGGACGAAGCTTGATCATGTTGACAGATAAATACTCAAGTAATTGCAGCGTGCGGCGGTCATTGTCGAATTCTGAAAGCACTACGCCGCAACCCAATTTCCGCAATTCATCAATGATACGCTGCGTGGGCTTGAGGTTGGATTCAGCAGAGATGGCTGATATCTCCAAAATTAGCTGAGAGCCTTCAACTTCTGTATCGTCCAGTTGGTGCTTAAACCAGCTTGGAAAGCTGAAATCAAGCACGGAATTACTACTCAAAGTGATGATATGTCTATCACCGGTCCCGGCTATTGCTGCCATCAGTTGCGGGATAACGTGACGGTCAATGACGCCACCGAGGTCGTGGCGTTCCGCTGCCAGCATAAATTCACGGGCTGGGGTGTCCCCCTGTTCTTCGCGCATAAAGGTACGATTTTCAAACAACCCTTCGCTTTCGCCTTCAAGATCGACTATTGACTGTTGTACAGTGTAAAAATCATGGTTATTCAGGGCATGGCGAATCCGCTCAACCCAGTCCCTCTCGGACTCACCGGAACTGACGGTGGTCAGTGTCGGCTTGTAAGTGGCCAGTGAATTGCCTTTTTGAGATGCTTCCCTGAAGGCGCTCCTGGCCTGGGTGATGATCTCTTCGGCGTCCCGGGTCAGGGGGCCTAGTGTAGCCATGCCTATACTACAGGCGGCAGACATGGTCTGGTCGCCCAGGTCAATAATGTGGTTTGAGTAGTTCTCAATGATGCAATTGGCAGTATCGAGCATACCTGACTTATCATCGCGTCTGATCAATGCAGCGAAACCGTAATCGCTTACCCGCGCGATGAGGTCATCGTCATTCATGCAGCCCCGGATAAGGTTTGCCAGATCCAGAATGTAAGCATCGATGCCCTGCATGCCCAATTCCTGGTATAAATCAATGTAGCCATCCGGTTCAATGTACAAAACGGCACTTTTGCAGTCAGCACCGTGATCTTCGCTGATAAAAGCGGTCAACCTGTCGGTAAACGTCTGACGGTTGAGCATTTGTGTCAGCAGGTCTGTTTTGCGTAATTTATCCAGTTCTTCCTGGAGAATCAGGTTGGCATCCTGCTGGTGTACCATCATCTGGATACACTGTTCGCCATTGAACCGGGCGGCTGAGAAAGTCAGTTCAGCTTTGAGGTGTTTTCCGGCAGGTGTATTAATCGTTACAGCCAGCGTTTCTGCCGGGAAATTGCCCCGGTTCATGTTGCGCAGGAGCTTTTTCAGGTTACCGCCTTTGCCGGGCGCCATCAATTCCAGTAGTGAGAGCCCTTCAACTTCGTCCATTCCCTGAACTTGCAGTAACTCGAGGTAGGCACGGTTGGCATATACGTGAAGGCCTTCGTGGATATAGGCGATCGAATCTCTGGAACTGTCCAGTAAAAGGTCGTAACGGTGTCGTAGTTCATCCAGTTTATGCTGCAGGTCACTGTGTTCACGGACAGATTTACCAGCGGATAGATGCTGCTTGACGACCGCCATCAATTGGTCGTTTTCCCCGGCATTGATCACCGCGACGGAATGGGTGGTCAGGGCCGTGCTAATGATGTCAGTACTTTCAGGATTAACTTGCAAGGCTACCGGAGTTGAATATTGATCGGCCGCTTGCAGAACATGGTTGATTCCCAGCGATGCAGGCAGGTGTGCGCCTACCAGAACAAGAAAAGGCGAATGTTCTTTTAGGATATTTTCCAATTCACCCAGGTTTGATGCATTGGCAACTTGCACAGCCATGCCCGAATTACGCAGGAAACTGTTTATGGCCTGGGCGTGATTCGGAGAATCGTCAATAACTAACAGGTAGGAGCTATCCATGCTGTCGGTTCCCCTATCCCCACTCCATGAGGATCAATAATGCCATAAGTCGCCTCGCTTAAATTGAAAGAGAAAACATTGTACCCGGATTCAATAAAGGTGAATGTCCACTCTGCGTCCAGGACCCGTGTCGCGACTCCCGTTTGGTTTATTGGGTGTAATTATGACGCATATTCTGCTTTTTTTGTAGAAATTGTCAGTTGCTTACCGTTTTTGGTGAAATTATGCACCTTGATACCGGTGTCGTATTTTTCAGGCGCAGGCGTGAATTCTGGTATAGAGCAGAGATTCCCTGACCTGTTCGAGTTATCATTGCAGTTAGTTTTTCACCCTGTGAGTCTGTTCAGACTGGATCTGCAACGACCTTCGCTAAATATGTCTGGAGACTACAATGGCGTCCTATAGTACCAATGAATTTAAAAGTGGCCTAAAAATAATGATCAATGGTGACCCCCATAACATTGTTGAGAATGAATTTGTCAAACCGGGCAAGGGCCAGGCATTTAACCGGGTGAGGGTACGTAATCTGAAGACCGGGCGGGTGGTGGAAAAGACATTCAAATCAGGTGAGTCGGTAGAAGCCGCTGACGTATTTGAAACCGATGTCCAGTACCTTTATAACGACGGCGAATTTTGGCATTTCATGCATCCTGAATCTTATGAGCAGTATGCCATTGGCAAGGAAGCCATTGGCGATGCTGCCTACTGGATGCAGGACGAGGGAATTTGCAGTCTGACGCTGTTTAATGGCGAACCTCTCTACGTATTGCCACCAAATTTTGTCGAAATGCAGATTGTTGAGACGGACCCGGGCGTACGTGGCGATACTTCGGGTGGTGGTGGCAAGCCAGCAAAACTTGAATCAGGAGCAACCGTGCGCGTGCCATTATTTATTCAGAATGAAGAAATCATCAAGGTTGATACCCGCACCGGGGAATACGTGTCGCGAGTTAAGGGGTAGGTTGCTTGACGCGCACTGTCTTATTGTTGCCACGCTGGCTGGTGCCGGTACGGCCCCGCTTGCAAGTGCTGGAGCAGATGGCGGTAGTCATTACAGGGGATCGGATCATCGCAGTGCTGCCCCGCGCGGAAGCCATGGACAGGTACGCAGAGGCCCGCAGAATCGAACTACCCAGGCATGTTTTATTGCCGGGTTTTATCAATATGCATACCCATTCGGCCATGTCTTTGTTGCGGGGCTATGCAGACGATCTTAGCCTGCAGGCCTGGCTCAACGACCGTATCTGGCCGGTTGAAAAGGCCTGTCTGGGCCCGGAGTTTGTCCATGATGGTACCCGACTGGCCATCGCGGAAATGCTGCGGGGTGGCACAACTTTTTTCAATGACCTTTATTTCT
>QIKV01000092.1 GCA_003233115.1 Oceanospirillales bacterium | reverse complement strand
GCTTTGCCATCCTGCATGACGAAAACAAATGCCTGATCCTCTTTACCCTTGACAGTTTTATCCGTGTCCGAGTCATAACGAACCGCCTGTACCGGGACCGCCAGGGTTTTCTCGCTGCTTTGGGTGTAGATATCAGCGCGCACACTCATACCGGGACGTATGACCATGGTATCCTGCTTATCCAACAGTATCTTGACCAGGAAAGACAGACTTTGCTGACCTGGTTTGGCGCGGGCCACGGTCGCAATGGATTGAACCGTCCCGGCCAGCGGCGTATCCGGGTACGCGGCAGTAAAAATATCGGCTTTCTGATTTTCACGTACCAGCGCGATATCAGCCTCGTCTACCTGGACCTCGGTCAGTGTCTCTGAAGGATCCGCAATCACCATCATGGTAGAGCCGGGAATATTGGTGGTTCCGGCAATCACGGTCTCACCGACCTTGACGTTAACCTGGATCACGATGCCATTAATCGGTGACAGGATGCGGGTTTTCGCCAGCAACTCCTCTGACTGATCCAACGCCGCCTGGGCCTGCAACAGGGACTCATCCAGAGAGCGCAGATCTACTCGCGCCAGGGACAGCTCGCTCTGCAGCGACTCATAGCTGTCCTGGTCAACCAGGTTTTTGGAAAACATGGCCGTCTGGCGCTTAAAACGATCGGCGAGGTTCTTGATCAGCAGGCGTTGCCGCTCAATCGCAATCTGTGCCATACGCACCCGTGCTTCCGCCTGGTCAACCTGGGCCTGGTAGGTCTTGGGATCCAGCGTTATCACCGGATCACCTTTTTTGACCGTATCAGCCTCTTTCACCAGCACGTCAATAACCCGGCCGATAACCTCGGAGCGCAATTGCACCTGCTCGCGGAAGGCGAGGGTACCCGAAGCCAGGATCGAGCTCTTGATCTGTTTGTATTCGACCTGCTGTATTTCTACCTGCTTGGCATCCGTGCCACCGGTGAACTTCGCTAACAGGGGCAGGCCCACCAGCACCACTGCCAGGCCGACAAATATGAGGATTTTTCGCATGCCAATTTAGCCTATTTTAAAGGCGGCCCAGACCCCAAAAACGCTCACCCAGGGCAGTAAGGCGATGACCCATGATCTCATGGCTGAAGCGCCGGTCCAGCGGCCAAAGCCGATAGCCGACAGAAAAATAGTCCACAAGCTGAGCAGGCTGAATGAGCTGGCCCATGTGAACCAGGTATCACCCGGACTAGCGTGAAGCAACAGTGAATTAAGCGAAAATGGCTGTAGGCTGGTGGTGGCCAACTGGCTGGAAGCTGCTGTCAATATCACCACCAGGGCCGCTATCGAACCGAAAATATTTACGAAGTTGACCCAGGCGACGAAAGAGAACCACTGGCCAAAGCCGATTTTCGCGCCGGAAGTTACTTTATTCACCAGGTGGAAATACAGGGCCTGGACCGTGTAGATGATAAACGACATCACCACCACACCGATCAGGGTAGCCCACATCGTGCGCCCCTGCTGCATGAATTTCCGTACTACTTCGGCAGATTCTGCACGGCTTTCCGCAGGTAGCTGACGGATTGTTTCGTCAACCAGCCATGGAAAATCCACCCAGCTATAGTAGTACCCGAACACGCCGACTGCCGCAGCAATGGCGAGCAAAAATGGCCACCACAGCCAGGCGGTATGCTGCCTGACTTCCTCCAGAGCTTTGCCTGGTGCGGCGATGATATCCGTCATTGCGTTGAAAACTGAATAGGAACTCCCCGCCATAGCATTTCTCCTGCTGATTCCGCTGGACGATGGGCAGGCACAAGTATCCACAGTTTGCGCCACCCGCAACAGGGCCAAAAGTTGGGTGGCAGGTGAACACTGATCCCTAGAGTTGCCCCTCGGGCAGAATTCGCGACACGAACGCCTTGAACCTGAGCCACAAACTGGCCTGGGGCTCGCTGGTTTCGACCACTTGCCGGCCGTCAACCTGCACGGTCCACCTGAGTTTCCCCTGCTCGTTCTCGGTAACCCGGTAGGCAAATGACGGCAGTTTCCCGAAAAAGGACTCAACCAGACCATCGGTGAGCTCTTCACTGCCGATCAATACGCCAAACTCTGTATTGATATCAATGGAACGCGGATCGAGATTCAAAGAACCGACGAATGTGAAGCGGCGATCAATAAAAATCCCCTTGGTATGCAATGTCAGTGCATCATAGCCCTTGCGGACGCCGCCGGCCGGTACCTTTGCAGCATCAACCCTGACCTCATACATTTCCACGCCGGCCTCGATCATGTCACGCCGATAGCGGGCATAACCGCTATGCACCGGCACGTGGTTGTTCGAGGCCAGTGAATTGGTGACAATGACAACCCTTATCCCTTTCGCCACAATATTGCGCCAGAACCTGACACCATTTTTGCCGGGAATAAAGTACGGCGTGATAACCACCACTTCTGACTCAGCTTCATTGACCTTGCCGGCAAGCGCGGTCACGAGGACCCTTTGATCTTTCGAGGTTTTGTTCAGGAGCTTTTCAGGATCATCAGTGATGACCGTACTGGTAGCAGGAAACAGCTCAACCCGTTCC
The DNA here is from genome assembly GCA_003233115.1 of Oceanospirillales bacterium. Classification (GTDB taxonomy): domain Bacteria; phylum Pseudomonadota; class Gammaproteobacteria; order Xanthomonadales; family SZUA-36; genus SZUA-36. Next base: position 5,704 of record QIKV01000092.1, on the reverse strand, counting down.
GCAGATACATCCTGCATCAGGGGTGATGCAAGGGCCTTGCCGTAGATCGACCGGGTGGCTTCAAGCGTGGCCTCATCCATCTCTGCGCGTGCTGTGGCAAGATCCGGGAGTGCTTTATTTTTTTCAAAGGCCTCCATTGGAACCGCCAGCTTGTGATTCCAGAAACGATCAAAGGCACTGGAAATCTCACCGGCAACCGGCCCGGCTGCAAACATATCGAAATCCCTGAACTCCTTTTTATCCAGTAACTCAAAGTATTCGTCAGCAATATTCCGCCCGCCCACCACGCTGACCTGGTTGTCCACCGTGAACGACTTGTTGTGCATGCGCCGGTTGGCGAGTTTGAAATTACCCAGGTAATTGGCCATGTAGATGCCACCCCTGCCGACCGGGTTAAACAGGCGCAGCTCAATGTTCGGGTGCTGGTTCAGCACCAGAAGAGCACTGTCGTTGACCGATGTGAAGATGTCGTCGAGGAGGAACCTGACCCGCACGCCACGGTCTGCTGCCTCCAGCAACTTCGTTGCAAACAGGCGACCGGCCGAATCCGGCTTCATCAAAAAGTACTGTACATCGATAGTACGTTCGGCACGATCAATCATGGACAGCCTGACGCCCAATGCATCAAGCCCCTCAATCAGTGGGTAAAAACCGGACTTGCCCGGATGTTTTGCCGTCCATTCGGCGACTTCCCTGCCCAGGGAGGTGTCTCCTGTATCCACAATGACCTCGCTGTCCTGCCTGGGGAAATCAAGCGGCGCGGTCGCGCAGCCTGCCAGAAAGAGTGCCAGTATAATCAGTGCAGGCGTTCGGGAAAAACAGTTTATGCGCATGCGGCGTATACTACCTGATCTGTCATCAAACACCTGCTCTGCCGGTCTTTACGCTGTAAATCACTCCATTTTCAGGAATACCAACATGATCAAACTACTGCCAGCAGTCATGCTCGCCCTGGCACTTGCCGCACCGCTTGGGTTTGCCGGGGAAGAAACCGCACCATCATTCACGCTGGCCGATGCCGCTGGAAATGACATCACCCTGCCGAGTAAAAAACCCGGGGTAGATATGTACCTGTTCTGGGCAAGCTGGTGTCCTTACTGCAAGGCACTGATGCCGCATTTGGAAAGTATCCAGATAGAGTACGGTGATGATGTGCGGATTTATGCGTTGCAGATCCGCGACGACGAGGACGGGGTTGCATTCATGCAGGAGCATGGCTATGACTTCATCCTGCTACCCAACGCCGACGCGGTCATGGCACCTTATGGTGTCAGGTCTACCCCAGGGGTATTCCTGGTCGATCACAACGGCATGATCCGCTTCAATCTTTTTCAGGTGCTTTTCAAGCCGGGTGCTGACTTCAACCAACTTGGTAGCAGCCAGAAATCCGGCCGCGTAGCGCCCTACTGGGCCGCAGAGATTCGCCGTGCAATTGATCAGATCCTCAAGGCGGACGCAGCAGGCGGAAAGTGAGGCCGGCCAGCACCCCCGGCCCTGCCGGTTGCGATGCTCAGACGGCGCGAATTGCTGTAATATGCTGTCATATATACCCCTGAACCAGCATCCTGATGACAACAGCAGCACCGATCTACCTTGACCACAATGCCACCACGCCGGTGTTGCCGGAAGTCGTCGATGCCATGCTGCCCTGGCTAAGGGAGCATTTTGGCAATCCTTCGAGCAACCATGTTTATGGCCACCTGGCGCGGGACGCGGTGGCCACTGCCCGCGCCCGGGTCGCTGGCTTGATCGGCTGTTCACCGGCTGAGGTTTACTTCACTTCGGGCGGTACCGAATCAAATAACCTGGCGATTCGCGGCACCACGGCAGCCAGGCCGGAACGTACCCATGTAGTTACTTCGGTTATCGAACACCCGGCGACTGAAATGCCATGCAGATTCCTCGCCGCGCACGGCTACCGAATCAGCCGGGCAGGCGTGGATGAGACCGGCATGGTCAGGCTTGACGCAATTGAATCAGCGCTTGACCAGGCTACTGCGCTGGTCACGATCATGCAGGCCAACAGCGAAACCGGAACCCTGCAGCCGATTCGGGAAATTGCTGCTTTAGCACATGCTCACGGTGCGGTGATGCATACCGATGCCGCTCAAACCACCGGTAAAGTCAATTATTCGGTCGCTGAACTGGGGGTTGACCTGCTCTCCATCGTCGGCCATAAAATGTATGCCCCCAAGGGCATCGGCGCCCTGTATGTGCGCAGCGGCACCGCCATCGAGCCACAGTCCCTCGGCGGCGGCCACGAACAGGGCCTGCGTTCGGGTACCGAAAATGTGCCTTACATTGTGGCCCTGGGCCAGGCCTGTGACATTGCCCGCAAAGATGGTAAACAGACCATGCAACGCATCTCCCGGTTGCGGGATGATCTCTACAATGGCCTGCGTGAAAAGATCCCGGGTCTGAAACTCAATGGCCACCCCAAGCTGCGCCTGCCCAACACGCTGAACGTCCGGTTTCCCGGCATTTCGGGCAATGCACTGCTCGCCAACGCGCCTGAAATCGCCGCTTCCACCGGCTCCGCCTGCCACGCAGACGATGAATCTGCCTCGGCGGTGATCAGGGCGATGGGGCTGACCGAAGCGGAGGCATTGGAGTCGGTACGCCTGACCCTTGGGCGGGAGACGAGCCCAGAAGATATTGCCGTTGCAGTCAGATCTCTTTGCAGGGCTTACGGGGCGGTATCCGGAAATACCTGAAAACAATCTCAGGTTTTGAGAATTCAACCAGTATGATAGCCCAATGACTGTTGCTGCTCCGGGTCTGCCAGGCCAGACACTCGACCACGAGGCGTTATTCAAACGCCTGCAGGCCGGCCACCTGCTGGTGACCGGCAACAGCAGGTTGTCGCGGGTGCTCGCTGGCCACTATAACCAATGGCGAATCAGCCAGGGCGACCGCCAGTGGCAAAGCCCCACCATTGTTGCCTGGAACCTGTGGCTGGATAAGCTCTGGGAAGCCGCCAGCCTGCAGGGTATGGCCGGTACCGGCCGCGCCGTACCCGGCAGCCGGCAACTGCTCAGCCTGTGGGAAAGCACGTTAAACAACACGCCGCTCAAGCACAACCTCCTGCATCCCGAATCACTGGCAAGCCAGTTGCGCGATACCCGCCAGTTAATGGTCAAATGGCAGTTGAGTTTTAAAGATGCGGCATGGTTCAGTGACGACAATGAGAACTGCACTGCCTTTTACCACTGGAACAAAGCCTTTGAAGCCCTGTGCACCACGGGCAACTGGATCGCACCGGAGGACCGCATCGCCGTGCTGTGCGGTGCCGTTGCAAAATCCCAACTATCCCTGCCTGGCAACATCGATCTGCTGGGCTTTGATGAATTCGACCCCAGTCAGTTGGAACTGCTGCTGGCATTGCATGACAGCGGTAACACCATCTGTAACCTGTCGATCACCTCCCGCCAGGGTGCTGCCGTATTGTGGAAAAGCCAAGACGGCAAAACCGAACTGGAGCAGATGGCACGGTGGGCGCGTTACTGGTTCGAACAGGAACCGCAGGCGGGTATCGCTATCGTGGTGCCGGATCTGCAGACACGGCGGCAAGAAGTTGAACGGCAACTGGCAGAGATCTTAACGCCAGGCAGCGACCTGGGCAGCGACCCGGGCGCCAGGCAGTCAAAGCCCTGGAATATTTCCATGGGCACACCGCTTGCCCGTGTGCCGATGATCGAAGCTGCATTCGACCTGTTGAAGCTGCTGGACAACCGCATCGATATCCAGGACATTGGCCGTGTGCTGAGATCCCCGTGGCTGCGCGGTGGCATGACCGAACGCAATAGCCGGGCACTACTGGAAAAATGCCTGCGGGACAGGTATCCACGCCAGTTGAGGCTCGAGACGGTTCGATATCGCTGTGCTGAAATCAGAACGCACGACCACCAGCGCAACGAGTTGCCAGCCGACCAGCACGAGCCACAACCCTGGAACAGCCCGGAGCTGAGTATTATTCTGCATCGACTGATGCGCTTTGCCCGTGATAACCAGGGTCAACAACCGGCTTCAGCCTGGGCAGAGGCATTTGATCAACTGCTGGCCGGGCTGGGCTGGCCGCTGGATACCGACGGCCACGCCGAAAACTGGCAGACCTTGCAGGCCTGGCGGGACGGCTTGCGCGAACTGGCCTCGCTGGACACCACCACCCCGAAACTCGAGCGCAGGGCGGCCATCGGCCAGTTGCAACAAATCTGCCGGGAACAGATTTTTCAGCCACACTCACCCGCCGCAGCCATCCAGGTGCTGGGTTTGTATGAAGTCAGTGGCTTGCGCTTTGACCATCTCTGGGTCGCTGGCTTACACAATAACAACTGGCCGCCCGCAGCCAAACCCAACCCGTTTATACCCGGTAAATTACAACGGAGCGCCAATCTACCGAACGCCAGCCCCCAACGTGAGTTGGCAGTGGCGCGCACTATTACCGCGCGTCTACTGGAAACCGCGCCTGACGGTGTGTTCAGCTATCCGGGGCAACTTGATGGCGAAGAGACTTTCCCCAGCACCCTGATCAGCGCTGTTACCACCGCAATGGAAGACAATCTACCGGCGTGGCAGGGGGACAACTGGCAGCGCACTGTCGCCAAAGCAGCTCAACCACAACTCGATCCATTGGTGATGCCGGGTCAACTCAAATACGGCACGGCCAGGGGTGGCAGCTCCATACTTAAACACCAGGCGCTGTGTCCGTTTCGTGCCTTCGCCAGCAACCGTTTGGGTGCCGATGGCCTGGAAACTCCAGCCGACGGCATCAGCCCGATGCTGCACGGCAGCCTGGTGCACAGCGTGCTGGAATATTTCTGGAAAGAGACCAAAACCCAGGCTGCTTTGCTGGCGCTCGATGAGGAAGGCCTGACGACGCGGGTCCAGAAGCATGTGGATGAGGTGGTCAAAGAAGAGCCGGGCCTGAAGCAACGGCCCGCCTTCAGCACCGTTGAGGCAAACCGCCTCCACCGGCACGTAATGGCTTTCCTGAAGCTGGAAAAAACGCGTGATTCTTTCGCAGTGATTGGCTTTGAGAAAGAGGTTCTACAGGAAATCGAAGGCCAGACCATTCGGCTGTTCATAGACCGGGTGGACAAATTACCCTCGGGTGAAGAGGTCATCATCGATTACAAAAGCGGCAAGGTCGAGCCAAAAAAATGGTTTGGCAACCGGCCCGAAGACCCGCAATTGCCACTGTATGCCATCAGCGCAGAAGAAACACCAGCCGCCGTGGTGTTTGGCATCGTGCGGGATGATGGTTGCCTGTACAAGGGCGTGGTCAGGCGCGGAGGTCTGTTGCCTGACCTGCCGCCAAAAGAGACCAGGAACAGCCTTTACATCGTTGAGGCTGGCCGGAATATGCCCGCGACCATTGCGGACTGGCGACAGATATTGCATCACCTGATGGCGGACTTCCTGGCCGGTGAAGTCGCTATCGATCCAAAAATGGGCCTCAAAACCTGTGAGGACAGTTATTGCAAATTGCAGTCGCTGTGCCGCGTTCGCGAGTTGCTGCAACGCCAGAAAAACAACCAGGGGGAAAACAACCAGGAGACAGTCGCATGAGCCGCCCGGCAGATTGGCAGGAAAGGCAGCGGGGGCATGATCTGGCACATTCTTATATCGTCCAGGCACCGGCCGGATCCGGCAAAACCGAACTCCTGATCCAACGCGTGTTGGGCTTGCTGGCGCAGGTCAGGCA
>QIKV01000156.1 GCA_003233115.1 Oceanospirillales bacterium | reverse complement strand
CGGCGCCTGTTCCGAGGTTTGCCCAAAAAGTGTTGATCCCGCAGCCGCCATCCAGCAGATGAAGATCGACGGCGCGTTGGAATTCTGGAAGCAAAAACTGGGCTTTCCCGGAGGTCAGTCATGAGCCGCCAGCCTTTTATCAGGCCCATGTCCAAAACAACCTGGTATATGCGTCGCGGACGTTACAAGGTCTATATGCTGCGTGAAATGACCAGCTTACTGGTGGGTGCGTACACTGTGTTGACGATCATCGCGTTGGCCGCACTCGCGGCAGACTCTCCGGGCCGATGGGATAATTTTCTCGCTGCGCAACAGGGCCCGGCTATGGTCGCTTTGCATGGTTTTGCGCTGCTCTATTTTCTTTTCTACCAGACCTTTCCCTGGTTTAAGCTGGCACCCAAGGCCATGCCGGTCCAGGTGGGGGAGAAGAAGCTGCCAGGCAGTTACATCGTGATCGGCCACTACCTCATTTGGGCTGTTCTGAGCACCTTTATATTCTGGCTTGCAGGAGTATTTTAGCCATGGCAATTGCGAACAAAGCGGTGGTATGGGGCCTGTTTGCTGCCGGTGGCACCCTGGCGGCGTTTGTGTTTCCCGCCCTGATCGCGCTGTTCCTGTTGGTGGCCAGCGGAAATATCCCACCCGGCCTCCAGTACGAACAAATTCATGCATTTGCGGCGGGCTGGCCTGGCAGAGCAGCCCTGTTCGTCGTGCTCTTGTTGTCATCGTGGCACGCGGCACACCGCCTGCGGGTCGTGGCCCACGACTTTGGCATACGGGCAGACAAGCTGGTGGCCAGCACCGTATATCTGCTGGCTGTGACAGGCACCGTGCTGGCCGCTTTTTATTTATTGTCGATAAACTAACTGCAAAAGCTGCAGGATGGTTCAGGTGGGCTATTCATTGTTGAGCGCAGCAAGCTGGGCGGGCGTATCGAGATCGGAGGCGGCGTTACTGATTTGTATCGCCGTGAGCAGGCCGGGGTTGGCAGCAAGGATGTGGCGTGCACCATGATCTCCGTGTAAAGCGCAGAGCGCTGCAAGGCACGAAGCTGGGAATATTACCGGTGGCCCGACGCGCCCGGCTGATTCAGCACAGACGATTTGGCCCGGGTCGGCTATCCACGTTTGCACCAGTCGTTGCAGGTCTGCTGCCCGGATGCCCCATTGGTCGCACAGCAGGATCATCAAGCCGTTTGCATGCCTGTCGGCTGCACTGGCACCAACGGCAACAGAACCCCCCATGCCGCTGGACCAGTCCGGGTTGTGTACCCACCGTGCAGAAGTCTGCTGAACTACCTTTTTTACAGGTTCCGCGCTGGCGCCGGTCACCACGATAATTTCTGCCGGTGTGAGCGATTCTGCATTCTCAATTGCCCGCTGAATCAGCGTTTTGCCCCGATATGACACGAGTTGTTTTGGCTGGCCCAGGCGCCGGCTTACACCAGCAGCCGGAATCAGGATGCTGAGAGAGCAGCGGCTAGCGTGTACGTTCATGTACCGGCAGGCGTCAGTTCGCTTCCCTGGCGCCGGTTCAGACACGCGTGGATCTCAGCGATGATGGCAAGGGCAATGGATTCAGGCATCTCGGCACCGATATCCAGGCCGGCCGGGCCGTGCACATGGAGGCCTGCTTCACCATTTACTGCCTTGATTTCAGCCAACAGGCGGTCGCGCCGGGCGCGCGGGCCCAGCAGCCCGATGTATGGCACCCGGGCGGTGACGACCTGTGCCAGGTATTGCCGGTCATGCTCCAGGTTATGGCTCATAATGATGGTTGCATCGATGTGTCCCAGGTCAATACTGGTTGCCAGTGCGTCAGCCTGCAATAAACGCACATCGGCAGAATCCGGGAATCTTTCTGTGCTGGCAAAACCGGGACGGTGGTCTGCCACAGTGCAATCCCAGCCCATTTCAACCGCCAGCCTCACGACTGGCACAGCATCTATTCCGGCACCGCATACCAGTAGGGCGGGTGGCGGTATCACGGGAACCAGCAGCATATCCACGCTGCCTTGCGGGGCGGCAATGCGTTCGAGCCAGAAGCGGCGGGACAGGTCATGGATTGTAGATGGGACGTGGATGTTACCTATCAGCTCCGCGTCTCCTGCTCTGAAATCTTCACCGCAGTCGAACGCAAAGTTGCCGACCGGATGATGTGGATCGCTGCTCGCAATGACGAGTCCCAGCACACCATCCCGGCGGGCTTTCCAGGCAGTTTCCAGCGCGTGGAGGAAACCGAAGCCACCGTCACTTTCCAGTCGCTGCAACATCAGTTCAATGACACCGTCGCAGCCGATACCGAGGCCCCATACGAGATCCTTATCGGCAGACAGGTCGTAAGTTACATTGTGCGTTTCACCGTCTTTGAACACCTGCCTGGCATGTTGTGCCAGGTCAGATTCAAGGCAACCGCCTGAAATCAGGCCGCGATGGCTGCCATCGGCTGCTATCAACATCATTGCGCCGGGCTTGCGGTAGGTCGAGCCCTCAGTGGCGATCACCGTGCCGAGTATCAGCGCATCATCGGCACGATGCGCGTGATAAAACTCCAGTAGTGAGGAAAGCCCTAAATGCATGGGTGCAGCTTACCAATTTGTGCGGCCGAATTCGATGTTGCATCGGTTAAACTATCTGTTAATTTCTATCCGGTCGAAGTGGAATGGTGGCAAATGGTGGCGGCAGTGGACAAACATGGCGGTAAGCGCGGCTGGTATGTCTATGTCATCAGGGCAAGTGATGACAGCCTGTATACCGGTGTCACCACGGATGTGCAGCGTCGCTTCAATGAACATTGCGGCCCGGATAAGGGGGCGCGTTATTTTCGGGGCCGGCAGCCACTGGAAGTTGTCTATCGCGAGGCCTGTCCCGACCGCGGTAGTGCGCAGCAACGCGAGGCAGCTATCAAAAAGCTCTCGAGGGCCAGTAAGTTGGAGTTAATAGCGCAGGGTAGCGGTTGAGTTCCGGGATTAAAAGCGGCCTGGGCGCCCTTGTTGATGTTTAACAGTCCGTGTCTCGCAGCAAGACGGATAACAGCTGGTTCAACTGCGCCAAGGCTGTAAGTACCATAACCTATATTAATTTAAAGTACAAGCACTTAAGTGATATACATAATGTAGAATATTATTTATTCCTGCAGTGCCCTCTCAACAGATCAGCCAGCAACATTTTTTCTGCCGCACGTTGCACTCAGGTTGGACCCGGCTTATTATATGTGCTAATGTATTAGTACGTTATTACATTGGTACACATATGAAGCAACACAACGAACGGCAAAAAGAGGCACTCAAAGCATCGGCTGAATCCCTGTACAAGGCCTTTTTAACCCTGAACAAACCGGGCGAGGTACGCCAGTTCCTGCTGGATCTTTGCACGCCGTCCGAGCTCGAAGCCATCGTTGACCGCTGGTGGACAGCATCATTGTTGAGACAAGGGCGCAGCTACCGGGACATTAGTGACATCACCGGCGTCAGCGTTACCACCATCGGTCGCGTCGCCAGGTTCCTGAACATGGGCGAAGGCGGCTATCGATTGGCGCTGCGCCGTGAGGAGGCAGCGAAGAAATGAACAGAATCAGGGTGGCTATTCAAAAGTCTGGCAGGCTCTCGGAGCGCTCATTGGGCCTGTTGCAAAGTTGTGGGCTGCGCTTCGCACACAGCAAAGACAAGCTCTACTGGTATGGCAGGGATTTCCCGGTCGATCTGCTGTTGGTACGCGATGATGACATACCCCGCATGCTGCTTGACGGTGTTTGTGAGCTGGGCATTGTCGGTGAAAATATAGCGCAGGAAGTCATGCTGGAAAGCAATGCAGGTGGCGATATGACGCAATTGCGGAAACTTTCATTTGGCGGTTGCCGGTTGTCGCTGGCGGTACCGGAGGATTCGCCGGTTCAATCGGCGTCTGATCTGGATGGCTGCCGAATTGCCACCTCTTATCCTGCCCTGACCACTGCGCTGCTCGTTGAGCGCGGCATCAATGCAGAGACTGTCAAGTTCTCCGGCTCAGTCGAAATTGCGCCGGGACTGGGCATTGCCGATGCCATAGCAGATCTTGTTTCCACCGGCACAACACTGCGTGCCAACCACCTGGTTGAATTGGAGGTCCTGTTTGAAAGCACTGCAGCGCTGTATGGACAGATGGCTAAACTTACAGCCGAAAAAAAGACAGTGCTCGATCGTTTGCTGGCACGCCTGGACGGGGTACTGCTGGCGGCTGAAAGTAAGTACGTGATGCTTAATGCCCCGCGTGACTCCGTTGAGAAGATTACCCGTCTGCTGCCAGGTGCGGAGAACCCGAGCCTGATGAATCTTGAGGGGGCCCCGGAGCGTGTGGCATTGCATGCAGTTTGCCGCGAAGCCGTGTTCTGGGAACATCTTGAAGCACTCAAGGCTGCCGGTGCATCAGCCATCCTGGTGCTGCCGGTCGAGAAGATGCTGGCCTGAAAATGACCATTTGCATCCCCGCATTGATTGACTGGTCGGCAGTAAATGAAGCGGAGCGCCAGGCCGCCCTGCAGCGCCCGCCCATGCCCGCTACCCATCCCACCAGCGGAGACTTACCGGCCGCCGTCAGTGAAATTATCTGCCGGGTGCGGGCAGGGGGTGATGACGCATTGCGCGCATTGGGCGAGAAATATGACGGCGTCAAACTTGAGCAGTTGGAAGTTAGTGCGGCTGAATGGGCAACGGCGGAATCTCTGGTCGAGCCGGTCGTTGTGCATGCCATCGATGAAGCCATCGCACGAATTGAAGCATTTCACATGGCAGGAAGACCGGTCCCGGTCAGTATGGAAACAGCTCCCGGCTTACGCTGCGAAGCACGTTACTTGCCGATATCTCCTGTAGGCCTGTATGTGCCGGGCGGTTCCGCGCCGCTGATCTCAACCGTGCTCATGCTGGCGGTTCCCGCGCGCATTGCTGCTTGTGAGCAGGTCGTTTTATGCACTCCGCCGGATGCACAGGGGCAGGTACCCCCAGCGATCCTGGTTGCTGCTGCCCGTTGTGGTATCAGGCAGGTGTTTAAAGCAGGTGGTGCCCAGGCCATTGCTGCGCTGGGGTTCGGGACCGAAAGCATTCCGGCCTGCGCCAAGCTCTTCGGCCCGGGGAATGCCTGGGTAACTGAGGCCAAGCAACTCATTGCGGCTATGCCGGGTGGTGCTGCCCGCGACATGCCGGCGGGCCCGTCAGAAGTGCTGGTTATTGCGGATGAGGGTGCGGATGCAACCGCAGTTTGCTGGGATCTGCTGTCCCAGGCTGAGCACGGGCCGGATTCGCAAGCCATTGTCATCAGTGACAGCCCGGAACTGCTGTTAGCCATAGAACGCATGATACCGGCGATGGCTGCAGAATTGCCGCGTGTTGCAATTCTTGCAGAGTCTTTGCTGTACCTCAGGCGGGTGCTGGTTAAAAGCACTGCCGAGGCTGTTGAAATCAGCAACCGCTATGCGCCTGAGCACCTGTTGCTCAATTGTAGTGATGCCGACCAACTGGTTGACCGGGTCACAGCGGCTGGCTCGGTGTTTATCGGCCCCTGGACACCGGAATCCCTGGGTGATTACTGCTCGGGTACCAACCATGTTCTGCCGACCTATGGTCATGCACGGGCTTACAGCGGGCTTTCGGTTAACGATTTTCTGCGCCGCATGACTTTGCAGCGCGCCAGTCAAGCTGGGCTGCGCGGTGCCGGGCCATGTGCTGTGACACTGGCCGGGGCCGAGGGTCTTCACGCCCATCAAATGGCAGTGGCATACCGCCTTGAGTTTGGCGGGGAACAACAATGACGGACGCCAGGTAATGGATATCAGGGGCATCGCGCGACCGGAAATTGTTGCCATGAAGCCTTATGTCTCGGCACGCGGCAGCGCCGCTGCCGATGGCATCCTGCTAAACGCCAATGAAGCACCGCAGCCACTGGTGGATGATCCACGCTGGCGACGCCTGGCCCTGAACCGCTACCCGGCACCACAACCGGCACGTTTGAAGGCCCGCCTGGCAGGTTTGTACGGTGTTGCCGAATCCAATGTGCTGCTTACCCGTGGCAGTGATGAAGGTATTGATTTGCTCACGCGGGTTTTTTGCAGACCGGGCCTGGATGCAGTGGTCGAATGCACCCCTTGTTTTGGCATGTATCGCATTGCAGCGACGATACAGGGCGCGCAGGTGATCGATATACCGAGGCTGGCTGGGGATGGGCTGCGAATCGACTACCCGGCCTTGTTGCGGGCCATTGAAGGGCAGGCGGGTGAACAAGCCGGCCAACGGGCTGAAGTACGGCTGGTCTTTCTGACTTCACCGAACAACCCCACCGGCGACCTGATTAAGCGGCCGCAACTGGAGCGGGTACTCAAAGCCTGTGAGGGTAGAGCGCTGCTGGTACTCGACGAAGCCTATATCGAATTTTGCTGTGCTGAATCCGCCAGTAGCCTGCTGGGCCAATATCCGCAACTGGTCGTATTGCGCACCTTGTCCAAGGCCTGGGCAGCGGCTGCTGTGCGTTGTGGCGCGTTGCTTGCTGATGCCGAAGTCATCGGCCTGCTGCAACGGGTGATGGCCCCGTATCCGTTGGCGGCAACCGCCGTAGATGCTGCCCTGCAAGCCACCTCCGGGGATGTCATCAACCGTCAACAGGGGTTGCTGGAAGCGGTCAGGGAAGGCAGGCAGGATTTGCTTGAATTCCTGGCAACGTGTGGCTGGGTCAGGGAGATTTGGGCCGGGGAAGCCAATTTCGTCCTGTTGCGGCTTGCGGATGCGGCTGCCCTGGTCAATTGGTGCGCCGGGCACGGAATTCACATCCGCGACTTCAGTTCCCAACCACAGCTTGCAGGCTGTGTGCGGCTGAGTATCGGCAGTGCTGCCGAAATGGCGGCGCTGAAAGCAAGTCTGCGGGCTTACGGAGAGCGAACATGAGTAACCTTAAACGCCGTATCCTGTTCCTCGATCGTGATGGAACCCTGATTATTGAACCGGACGATCTTCAGGTTGACAGCCTGGAAAAACTGGAATTGGTCGAAGGCGTGATACCGGCCCTGTTGAGGCTCGGGAACGCCGGTTACCAATTCGTCATCGTCAGTAACCAGGATGGCCTGGGTACGGCCGCCAATCCAACTGAAGACTTCCAGCCGCCCCACGCCAGGATGCTGTCCTTATTCGCCTCACAGGGAATACACTTTATCGCGGAACACATTGACCCGCATTTCGAAAGCGACCATTCGCCAAACCGCAAACCGGGTATCGGCATGTTGCTTGAATATCTCAAGTCCGGTGACCTGGACCTTGCCGATAGCTGGGTGATCGGCGACCGCGACACCGACATGCAACTGGCGGAAAATATGGGTATCGGCGGCATCCTTTGCGGGCCTGCCGGTCAGCCCTGGGAAATGATCGCACACCAACTCTGCACGCGGCCGAGGCGTGCTGTAGTGCAACGAAATACCAATGAAACTCAAATCAGCGTAACAGTGGACCTGGATGCCGGTGGCGGCAGTGACATTGACACCGGCATCGGTTTTTTTGACCACATGCTTGATCAGATTGCAATCCATGGTGACTTTCGGTTGTCGCTGAACTGCAAGGGTGACCTCGAAATTGACGAGCACCACACGGTGGAGGACTGTGCGCTGGCCATGGGGCAGGCGCTGGATAAGGCACTGGGTGAACGCCGCGGCATCGGTCGTTATGGTTTTATCCTGCCCATGGATGAGTCCCTGGCTGAGGTTGCGATTGACCTTTCCGGCCGTCCGGCTTTCGAGTTTACCGCTGACTTTCCGCGCGCCAGTGTCGGTGGCATGTCGACAGAAATGGTGCGCCACTTTTTTGCCTCACTAAGCCAGTCACTACGCTGCGCTTTGCACCTGAAGGTACGGGGTGAGAATACCCATCATATGGTTGAAAGCCTGTTCAAGGGTGTTGGCCGCGCATTGCGCCCGGCCCTGGCAAGGCAGGGTACTGAACTGCCCAGCAGCAAAGGGGTGCTGGCTTGACACTGGCAGTCATTGACAGTGGCGGTGCCAATATTGGCTCTGTCATGCATGCGCTCAGGCGCTTGGGTGCTGAACCGGTGTTTACCGCAGATGCTGCCACCATCCGTGCTGCGGAGCGGGTCATATTGCCAGGTGTCGGGGCTGCCGGCGCGGCGATGGTGCGTTTAAGCGAGTTGGCATTGATCGGGTGCATCCGGAATCTGCAACAGCCCGTTCTTGGCATTTGCCTTGGCATGCAGTTGTTGTTCGCCAGGTCGAACGAGGATCAACAAGATGGCGACGCGATAGAATGCCTGGGTATCAT
>QIKV01000011.1 GCA_003233115.1 Oceanospirillales bacterium | reverse complement strand
GAACAGAAAATCATCGACCGTATGTTTGCTCAACAGTGGCGGGGTAAGGGTGTAAATAAAGTTCTGTTGATTGAAGTAGTCCAGTGCGCGCTGGACAATCGCCGCGTCACTCTTGGTTTCAGAGCGCCAGGCAGCCATCATTTTCGCCGTCCTGGGATTGAATCCGACAGGCAGTTGAAGGGCCGCCTTGCGCAGGGTTTGTTTCAGCCTGGGACTGTCCGTGAAGCGCGGGTTGGAAGCCATCGGGTAGTTGCGGAGCTGTGTGATCGGGCGATTTGTAACCAGTTGATAATCCATGCTCAGGTGGGTGCCCCGGGGTACCAGGGCCGGGTAGTCCAGTGAGAACAGCCAGCGCCGTTCGGTTGGCTCCATCTGGATTTCATAACGGATGGTCGCCGTGCCTATATCCGGCTTGCGGTTAACCGGCAGGTTGCGACTCAGATAGCTGGCCTTCCAGGTGGTCCCGTCAAAATCCCAGAATACCGGGCCCCGCCAATACAGTTCTTTTCGATCTGGCAGAGGGGTTTCAAACGATGCGCGGAAAGCAGGTGAGTCATCCATGAAGAGTCCCTGGATGGTGCCGGGTGACATCGAATCTGAAAGGCCTGAGCGTGCATCCAACGCATCCTCGGGTATGCCCCACAGCGGGCTGCTCCAGCGCGGAAAAAGCATGAACAGGGCCAGGCCAACCGGTAATGCCAAAGCCACCAAACGCGCGCCGAAGCCCAGTTCGGCGACCAGGCTGCGACCGGTATCCGGGGCTTCCCGCAGATTTTCGAAGGCTTCGCGCCGGTGCAGGTATATCAACGCGGCCAGCGCACTGAGCAGGCAGGCAATGATATAAACGATCATCAGGATGCCCTGCGAAAACAGAAATTGTGTTGCACTCAGGAACAGGCTCAGGCTGGCGACAATGCGCGCATCGCGAACGCTGAACGTCTCGAGCAGCTTCAATGACAACATCAGGACAAGCAGACTGACCGCTGCACTCCTGCCCAGCGTGCCGCCAAATGTAAGGACCAGCGCAGTGACGGTAAGGGCCGTCGCGACAACCCGCCAAACCATCGGCATGGGCTTCCAGTTGCGGAACTCTGCCAACAGGCGCCAGGCGATTGGTAACAGTGTAATCGGTATCAGATGCACCGGCATGCTGAGCAACTGGGGGAACATGCTGATGCCCAGCGCCGCAATTGTCCACAGAATCCCGAGGCGGTTGAGCAGGCGGTTGCCGTGCCTGGTGGTTTCTTCCCTGGCTGTTTTTTCCTGGTTCATTGCTTAAACAGCGCCAGCAGTTCGAGGCACTCTGCACGATGACGTGAGCCGCTGTTTGCCGCGATCTGTGCGCCGGGGATGTGCATGCTGTAAACAAGTTGCTTGCGGTCTGCTGCGATGATCCATGTGGTCAGTATCGAAAGCCTGGTTTCCACATCTGTGCCGGTCAACACATCCCAGTCCAGATCACAGGCCTCCTCCCTCGGTGTTTCCATTTCAAGACTGTAAAGTTCATCATGGCGTGCGCTGGCCCGCCAGGCCACCCGCTGCATCGAGTCACCGGGCTGGAATTTACGTAATCCGTGTACCTGGTCGCCTTCGCCCTTACGGGCCAGCCCGGACTCGCCACGGCCGGTCCTGGGCAGTGGTGGCGCACGCCTGGCGGGTATCGGGTAAACCAGGCAGCGGTGCTCCGGGAATATCCACGACCAGGCTTTGAACAGCCCCAGCGGGAAGCGTGTTTCCAGCCTGAAAGCCGGCATTTTCTGCCAACCGCGCTGGCGGCCTGGGCGGGTGAGGTGCAGGGCTTCGCTGCTGTGCGGCTTGAAGTCCCTGCAGTCCTGTGGCGCTGAAAATCCGGCTTGCACTGCAAAGCGCCGGCGCACACCGTTGTTGTTGATGAAAACCCGGAAAAGCACCGCTTCACCGCAAAAAACCGGTTCAGAAAAAACGCTGTCGATTTTCAATCCGATCAGGTTACGGTAAGCAATCAGCGTGGTCGTTTGCGCGATGGTGCCCAGCAAAAACACCAGCATCAGGGCCATATTATTATTGAAATTGAGTCCACCCAGTGCCATGAAAAACAGCATGAAGCCGAAGCCGAGGCCAAACCGGGTCGGCAATATGAAGATGTGCCGGTAAGCCAGTTCAAAAGGCGGCGTCAATGGTCCGCGTTTGGAGCGCACACGCTGTTTGATGCGATTGCCGATAATGTCCTTAAAGGACATGCGATCCTGCGGTTGGGTCAAGCCGAACATTGCAGCGGATTCTTTAAGGAATGGCAAGCTGATCCAGTAAGCCGGAAATCTGCTCTTCAACCGAATTCTCCATACCATACGGGACAGTCATACGGTGATGTGCGAGCGCTGGAAATATGGCCTTGACGTCTTCCGGAATAATAAAATTACGCCCTTCAAGATAGGCATAGGCCTTGCAGCATTGCAGCAGCGCAATACCTGCACGGGGTGAAAGCCCGGTCTCAAACCAGCGACTGTTGCGGGTTTCAGCCAGCAGTGCCTGGACGTAATCCAGCAATGCTTCACTAAC
Source organism: Oceanospirillales bacterium (assembly GCA_003233115.1). Classification (GTDB taxonomy): domain Bacteria; phylum Pseudomonadota; class Gammaproteobacteria; order Xanthomonadales; family SZUA-36; genus SZUA-36. The sequence continues at coordinate 5,766 of QIKV01000011.1, read as the reverse complement.
GTGTATTTGCTGACAGTCCTCATTGAGTTGTAATACATCTTCGGGGTGCAGCGAAGGGCGCGTCTCCCGCAATACCAGCGCGCGGTCCCGGGCGGTCAGCAGTTCACGCTCAATCTCCGGGTCGGGAAAGCCCAGTGAAATACTCAACAGAAAACGGTCAAGCTGGGAGTCCGGCAGCGGGAAAGTCCCGGCCAGGTCCAATGGATTCTGAGTGGCAATGACGAAAAATGGTTTTGGCAAAATGTGGGTCTCACCCTCGATGGTGACCTGACCCTCCGCCATGGCCTCGAGCAGTGCGCTCTGCGACTTGGGGGTGGCCCGGTTCACCTCGTCTGCCAATACCAGTTCTGAGAAAATCGGCCCGGGGTGGAATTCAAATCTTTCCTGGTCACGCCGGTAAACTGAAATACCGAGAATGTCGGCCGGCAGCAGGTCGCTGGTAAACTGAATACGCTGGTAGCGTGCGCCCAGAACGGTGGCCAACGCATGGGCCAGCGTGGTCTTGCCGACCCCTGGTAAATCCTCGATCAGCAAGTGGCCACGGGCCAGCAGGCAACTGAAGGCCAGTTTTACCTGCTGTTGCTTGCCCATGATAATCTGGTTCACGGTGTCGACCGCCTGCTGCAGACGTGCTTTGCTACTGGTGGCTGGTGAAGGTTTGGGTTGTCTGTTTTCCAGTTTAATTTCCATTTAAATCGTATCCGGGTCCGTGGATATTGTTCCAGCATAACACTTGAAAGATTGTTTCAGCATAACACCTAAAAGTACAGATAATAGCCAAATTGCACCGGCTTTGTGGTCGAGGGCCAGGGTATGACCCACGTATGGCATAATTAACTGCTTTGGAGTTTATGCCATGATTCATGGAATTATTCCACCCTGGCACCGGTCACATTAAAAACACACTGAACTGAAATTTGTTTGCCATGCAAAATACGACATCCCGATGTACTGCCCTAATGTTGCCTGGCGGTGGCGCGCGCGGCGCTTACCAGGTCGGTGTGCTCAAGGCTATATGCAAAATACAGCGGGGGCCGAACAATCGTATTTCCAACCCGTTTCCGGTGATTTGCGGCACCTCGGCCGGGGCGATCAACGCGGTGGTCATAGCGAGCCACGCGCATAAGTTTCCGGTTGGGGTCAAACGGCTGGAGCGCTTCTGGCGCAGTATGCACTGCGACCGTATCTATCGCACCGATGCCTGGACGGTGCTGAAGTCGGGCCTGAATTTTGCGGCTACGCTGCTCAGCGGCGGCATGATTTCCGGCAACGTCAGAGCGCTGCTGGATAACACGCCATTGCGCGAGTTCCTGCACGAGACCTTACAACTCGAAGGTATCCAGGTGGCGCTGGATGAGGGTGCGTTACATGCTGTGGCCGTGACGGCATCGGGTTATACCAGCGCCACTGCGACCAGCTATTTTCAGGCACAGGGCCCGGTCGCCAACTGGCAGCGACCACGCCGCAGGGGGCGGGCAACGACACTGCAGGTCAGCCATTTGCTGGCTTCGTCAGCCTTGCCGTTCATTTTCCCCGCCGAGCAAATTGGCAACGAGTATTTTGGTGATGGCGGCATGCGCCTGGTCGCCCCGCTGAGCCCGGCGATTCATCTTGGTGCCAACAGGATACTGGTGATCGGAACACGCGATGAGAAACCGGACCTGCCGCCGGAGAGTCCCACCGAGTATCCCTCTGCAGGTGAAATCGGCGGCTACCTGATGGACACCATTTTCATGGATACACTGCAAGCCGATCTGGCACGCATGAAGCGCATTAACCAGACGCTTAACCTGGTGCCGGAAGACCAGCGCCGCCGGGTGGGACTGATCAATATTGACAGCCTGGTGATCAAGCCCAGCAAGGATTTACGCCGTGTCACCAAGGCGTACGTACACGAGATTCCACGCAGTGTGCAGATATTGTTGCGTACCCTGGGTGGCTGGGGCAGGGACTGGCGCATGGCCAGCTACCTGCTGTTTGAGGCAGCCTATTGCAGTGAACTCATTGACCTTGGTTATGCGGACGGGATGACTGCAGAACAGGATATTTATAAATTCCTGAACCCCTGAAGCTTTTTTATTCAGGGTAGTTCTGGTTGCTGTTTCGCTTCCAACTCCGCTTCAGCCTCTGGTTCTGGTTCTGGTTCGGCAGTCTGTTCCACTGACTCTGCAGCGCCGCGTGATGCTGCCGCCGCCTGCTGCATAAATACCTCGGACTGTTGAAAAGGGAATTCATCAACGGCGATCACCCGGGCACTGGCCTGCTGGGCGAGGCGGACCATGGTGGCCTGCTCTTCGGTAATCACACCGCTTTGGGTTGCACGTGTGACCAGGCCCTCATAGTTTTCAAAGTTAACTGTTTTTTTCAAGGCATTTTTGATAGCACGTTCAGCAGGGGCGGCTTCGAGTACCAGGTGGAACGCCTTGTGGACCCGCCCGCTGGCATCGTCCTTGTCAGAAATATAGATGCCATCGGTCAGACGGTCACGGGCTTCATTCTCGTCAAGCAACAACCGGGCCACGGCCTTGACCGTTTTGTCTGATGGGCCTTTGCAGGGCAGTCCGAGCGGAAATACCAGCCAGTACACCAACCGGCCCAGCACCGGTACCGGAAAGTTTCTGAGCACGCCGAGCAGACTCTGCTGAATGGTATACAGGCTGTCTTCCATGGCCCAGGTGAGTAGTGGCAGGTCGTCTTGCGGGCGGCCATCATCCTCATACCGCTTGAGCATAGCGCTGGCCATGTACAGGTGTATGAGCGTATCCGCCAACCGGCCCGAAAGTTTTTCCTTGAACTTGAATTTACCGCCCAACAACACCAGCACCGAGTCCGAAATAAACGCAAACACCGCGCAAAAGCGCGTCAACAGACGGTACCAGGCGGCGTGCTGACCGCGTACAGGTGCGGGCGTCAATCTGCTGCCGGTCAACCCCAGCAACAGGCTGCGAACCAGGTTGCTGATGGTGTAACCGATGTGCTCGAACAGGGCATTATCGAAAACCCGCCGCGCCTGGCTATTGGCAATACCGGTGACGGCCGTCATTTCCTTTAACAGGCAGGGGTGCGCCCGGATGACGCCCTGGCCAAAAATTATCATGGATCGGGTCAGGATATTTGCACCTTCAACGGTGATGGATATCGGCAAGGCCTGGTAAGCCCGGGCAAGGTAGTTATTCGGTCCCTGGATAATGCCTTTACCACCGTGCACGTCCATGGCGTCGAGAATACACTGGCGGTTGCCTTCGGTCAGTGCGTATTTATTGATGGCTGAAAGCACACTGGGTTTTTCGCCCTTGTCCAGTGCTATCAGCGTCAACAGGCGTGCTGAATCCATGCGGTAGGTACGCCCGCCAATCCTGCAAAGTGGTTCCTCTACGCCGCCAAAATAGCCGATGGGGACATCGAACTGGGTCCGGATTCTGGCGTATGCCCCGGTCAGCATTGAGGTCATTTTACCCCCTGCTACCCCCAGCGAAGGTAGTGAAATTGCACGGCCGGCAGCCAGGCTTTGCATCAGCATCCGCCAGCCCTGGCCAATACGCTCCTGGCCGCCGATCAGCCACCCCATCGGGATAAAGATATCCTTGCCACGGGTCGGGCCGTTCATGAAAACAGCACCGACGGGCATGTGGCGGTTGCCGATTTCAACGCCCGGCGTGTCGACTGGAATCAAAGCGCAGGTAATACCGAGGTCCTTCTCCTCACCCAGCAGTCCATCCGGGTCGTAGGCACGAAACGCCAGGCCCAGCAGGGTTGCGACCGGCGCAAGCGTAATATACCGCTTGTCCCATGAGAGCCTCAGCCCAAGTACTTGTTCACCTTCAAACTCTCCTGTGCAGACGATGCCGCAATCCGGCATGGAGCCTGCATCTGACCCGGCCAGTGGTGAGGTCAGGGCGAAACAGGGGATATCTGCTCCGCTGGCCAGGCGCGGCAGGTAATACTCGCGCTGCTCTTCGGTCCCATAGTGCAGCAGCAGTTCGCCGGGTCCGAGCGAGTTAGGCACCATCACGGTGACGGCTGCAGTCAGGTTGGCACTGGCCAGTTTCATGACCACGGCTGAGTTGGCCTGGGCCGAAAATTCCAGCCCGCCGTATTGGGCCGGAATGATCATGCTGAAGAAGCCGTTGTCCCGGATGAACTGCCACACCGGCGCGGGCAGGTCCTGTAGTTGGTCGCTGATTTCCCAGTCGTCGAGCATCAGGCACAACTCTTCTACCGGGCCGTTGATGAACTCCTGTTCCACCTCAGACAGGCTAGGGGCAGGTTGGCGCAACAGCCTGCGCCAGCGCGGTTTGCCGCTGAACAATTCCCGCTCCCACCAGACCGTACCGGCGTCCAGGGCCTCACGTTCGGTGGTGGAGAGCCTGGGCATGACCTTGCGGTAAACACTAAACAGGCGGTTGCTGATAAACAGGCGTCGCAATGGCTTGATTGCAAACCCGGCGAGGCTGACCGTCATGATGCCGAAAGACCAGCGGAACCAGCCTGGAATCGGGTAAAAATGACGCAACTCGGTGAAGGCGAAGGTCAGTCCTGCCAGGATGGCGATTGAGATCAGCAGGGGGATACGGTAATAGGCCAGCAGAAGCAATGACAAAACGAGTACGGCCAGAAAAAGAGCTGTCATGCTGGTCCTCCTTCAATATGGTAACCAGGGGTTTCGTGGTACCCAAGTGTAGGGTTGCCCTGCTGACAGGGTCAAGACAAGTCAGCTATGTGGCGGGTACACAGGTCAATATTGGCTTGGCGGCGTACTTTAACACGATTGCAAGAATGCTTGTGTCAGCCTAAAATGTGGGGTTAATTTTAGTCTCATTGCTTTTCACAATTTTGATAATTTAAATCCATAAGTATCAATAATATAACAGGAGTTATTAAGTGTCTGTTGAACGCACCCTATCGATAATCAAGCCTGATGCAGTCGCTAAAAACGTGATCGGGAAAATTTACAGTCGTTTTGAAAAGGCGGGCCTGAAGATAGTCGCCGCAAAAATGCAGCATCTGAGCCGCACCGACGCGGAAGGCTTCTACGCAGTGCACCGGCAGCGCCCGTTTTTTAAAGACCTGGTTGAATTCATGACTTCCGGCCCCGTCATGATCCAGGTGCTGGAGGGGGAAGATGCGATTTCCCTGAACCGCCAGTTGATGGGCGCGACCAATCCGGCGGAAGCCGAGGCGGGAACCATTCGTGCAGATTTTGCTGAAAGTATTGAAGCCAACGCCGTGCACGGCTCAGATGGCCCGGATACCGCCAGCACAGAAATTCGTTATTTTTTCGGTGCTTCTGCGCGGGCGGAATAGCCCGAGCCTATCGCCATGCATTCCCCCGGCAACCGTGTGAACCTGATTGACCTGGATGAGGCCGGGTTGCGCGGTTTTTTCGAATCCATCGGTGAAAAGCCATTTCGGGCCCAACAGGTACTGAAGTGGGTTTTTCACCATGGGCAAGTCGACATCAGCGCGATGACAGACCTTGGTGTCGCGCTGCGGCATAAACTGCAGCAGATTGCGGAGATTCGTTTTCCGGAAATCATCCACGAACAGCTTTCAACGGATGGCACGGTTAAGTGGCTGATAGGTTTTCCGGGTGGCAATGCAGTGGAAACCGTCTTCATTCCAGAGCCAAACCGTGGGACTTTGTGTGTGTCGTCACAGGTTGGCTGTGCACTGAATTGTTCATTCTGTTCGACTGGCGCGCAGGGGTTTGCACGCAATCTTTCCTGCGGTGAGATTATCGGCCAGGTGTGGCTGGCGGCAACTGCC
>QIKV01000184.1 GCA_003233115.1 Oceanospirillales bacterium | reverse complement strand
TGTTGCGTGTGGCGAAGTTGCTGTAAAAGCGGGGTCGGACTCAAATGCGCGGACCTGGGTTTGTTTACTGAAGGGTGTGTGCCGCATTTGAATCTGACCCCTGTGACCTCTGCTTCACCCCTGTTCCAAGGCCCTGCGCACCGGGGCAAATGACTGCCGGTGAACGGGGCAGGGCCCGAGTGCTTCAAGACGTTCCAGGTGATAGGCGGTTGGATAGCCCTTATGCCGGTCAAAGCCGTAACCGGGGTATTGCTGGTGCAGGTTCAGCATCAGACGGTCACGGTAAACCTTTGCCAGTATTGAAGCGGCAGAAATTGACGGTATCAGGCGGTCGCCTCCGATTACCGTTATGACCTCACAGGACAGGTGTGGTGCACGGTTGCCGTCAATCATGACCCGGGCCGGGGCCGGATGCAGGTTTTCCACGGCCCTTTGCATGCCATGCATAGTTGCCTGCAGGATGTTGACCTGGTCAATTTCTTGTGCGGTGACGAACTCAACGGTAAATGCGATGGCCTGGGCCTCAATCTGTGGCACCAGTCGTTCACGTTTCAGGGCAGTGAGCCGCTTGGAATCGTCCAGGTATTGCAAATCGTAGTCGGCGGGCAGGATGACTGCAGCAACCGCCACCGGCCCGGCCAGCGGTCCGCGGCCGGCCTCGTCTACACCGGCTTCCCAGGTCACGGGGTCGGACTCAAATGCGCGCAGGTCACGGGGTCAGACTCAAATGCGCGGATTGGGGTGTGTTTACTGAAAGGTGTGTGTCGCATTTGAATCTGACCCCTGTTTGTGTTTCTGATAGCCGTGTGTCGCATTTGAATCTGACCCCTGTTACCCCTGTTTGATGTGTTGCAGCACGACCGCAGCGGCAGTCGCAGCAGCATCTGTTTTCAACTGGCGGTGCAACTGGTCAAAACGCTGACTGAGATCATGACGTGGGCCGGGCTGGTCCAACCAGCGGGAGACCGCCTGCGCGATGCGTTTGCCGGTCACTTCGTTTTGCAGCAACTCAGGCACCAGTGGTTCAGAGGCGAGGATGTTGGGCAAGGCGAAAAAACGGCTCTTGACCAGTTTGAACCATTTTAGCAATGCATAAGTTGCGCCTGCCAGGCGGTAACAAACGACCATCGGGCGGTTGATGAGCATGACTTCAAGTGTTGCTGTACCAGACGCGCATATCACGACGTCTGCTGCTGCCATGACGTCTTTGCTGCGGGCAGAGAAAACCCGGCAATTTATATCCGGATACTTAAGCATTTCTGACTCAAAATAATGACGAATGGCGGGAGTCGCAGCCGCCATCAAAAAACATATCCCCGGGTAGAGCCCAGTCAGAATTCCGGCGGCATCGAGCATAGGAGCGGAAAGTTTTTCAACCTCGCTCGGCCGGCTGCCGGGAAGCAGCGCGATACAGGGGCCGTGGTTCTCGACTGCCAGTGTCAGGCATGCAGTGGCAGCGCTGACCTGTAATGGAATTTCATCGGCCATGGGGTGGCCGGTGTAGTTCGTCAACACAGGTTCGTTGCGGTAGTACGCGGGCTCGAAAGGAAAAAGACACAACACCCGGTCAGTAGATTTTGCAATGGTTTTGACGCGCCCGGGCCGCCAGGCCCAGACCGTCGGGCTGACATAGTGGATCACTGGAATAGCACTGGCCTTGAGTCTTTTTTCTACGCCAAGATTAAAATCCGGTGCATCAATACCGATATAAACATCCGGTTGTAACTCCAATACGCGTTGCATAAGTTGGTGCCGCAAGCCGGCCAGGCGGGGGATATGCCGGATGACCTCGAACAGGCCCATCACTGCCAGCTCGCTGTAATCCCACCAGCAATCCAGGCCTTCTGCTTGCATTAACGGGCCGCCAATACCAGCAAAGCGGATATCGGGATCCTGTGCCTGGAGGGCGTGCATCAGCGTCGCACCCAGTTGATCACCCGAAGCTTCACCAGCTACCAGGGCGATTGTCCTGTTCATCAGCGAATAATGCCGCGCTCGGCTAAATTGAGGAAATCGACCATGGGTTGCACTTCAGGGGAGTTGGCGGCCATTTCCGTCAGTATGGCTTTTGCTTCTTCCAATGGTTTACCTTCACGATAAAGCGCCTTATAGGCGCGGCGTACCTGGTTGATCTGCTCGGGCGTGTAACCGCGGCGCCTCAGACCTTCTGAGTTAATGCCTTTTACCCTTGCTTTTTCTCCCGATACAGTGACATAGGGTGGAATGCTCCGGTTTACATGGCTGGCGAAAGAGGTAAAACTGTGTTCACCGACGGTGCAAAACTGGTGGATTAGAGAGTAGCCGGACAAAATTGCATGGTTGCCGACGATGACGTGCCCGGCCAGGGACGCGTTGTTGGCCATAATGATGTCGTCACCCAACTGACAATCGTGTGCTATATGGACACACGCCATGATCCAGTTATCGTTGCCGATGCGGGTAACGCCGCCACCCTGCATGGAACCACGGCTGAAAGTGCAGAGTTCGCGAATGGTGTTGTTGTCACCAATGATCAATTCGGTGTCTTCACCGGCGTATTTTTTGTCCTGTGGTTGCTCGCCGATCGAGGTGAACTGGAAGATATGATTGTTTTTGCCAATGGTCGTGCGGCCGGTAATAACCGCATGCGGCCCTATTTTTGTGCCGGCACCAATGCGAACCTTGGCATCAATGATTGAGAAAGCGCCAACTTCAACATCATCGGCGAGTTCAGCTTTGGGGTCAATCAAGGCAGTTGGGTGAATCATAGTCACTACTCTTTCCGGGTGATATTGACATGTCCAGAGTCACAGACCCTGGCCCTAGCCTTCAGAACACAGGATTTCACAACTGGCCGTACGTTCGCCGTTAACAGTGGCACGGCAGTCATACTTGCCCAGGCCCCGCATCAGCCGCGTTTGGGTAACGTCCATCACCAGTTGGTCGCCGGGTATGACCGGTCGGTTAAACCTGGCCTTGTCTATTTTTACCAGGTAATACAGGGCCGCACCATCTTGCGTGGTAGCCAGCGCAACGTTTGCCAGTAGACCGCAGGCCTGCGCCATGGCTTCCAGGATCAGTACACCCGGCATGATCGGGTCCTGTGGAAAATGACCGCAAAAAAATGGTTCATTGATCGTCACGTTCTTTACTGCGGTCAGGACTTTCTCCGGCTCCAGCGAGTAGGTAGTAACCCGGTCAACCAGCAGGAACGGAAAGCGGTGTGGCAACAGCTGCTTGATTTGGTTGATTTCAATGGGTAGATCAAACATTCTTTCAGTCATTTTTCTGTTGTTTCCCGGGTTAATTTTTCAAGTCTCAAAACGCGGCGTGCAAGTTTTTCCAGCTTGCGCAAGTGGGCAATGGAGCGATTCCATTCCCGTAGTGGCCGTGCTGGCAGGGCGGCACTCCACACCGTTCCTGGCTGCGTAATTGACTTGGTTACTACGCTACAGAAATTCACCGTCGTACGGTCGGCAATCCGGATGTGTCCGACTGTACCGGAAGAACCTGCAAACATACAATATTTCCCGATTCGGGTACTGCCGGATATACCCACGCGGCCGGCCATGGCCGTGTGCGCACCAACGAGCGCATTGTGGCCAATCTGAATCTGATTATCGAGTCTTACATCATCTTCCAGCACAGTATCGCCGATGGCGCCGCGGTCGATGGTGGTATTGGCACCGATTTCACAATCATCACCAATTCTGACGGTTCCCAGTTGCGGTATTTTAATCCAATGGTCGCGGTCAAAGGCCAGGCCAAAACCATCAGCACCGATTACAGCACCCGGGTGGACAATGGACCGCTTACCGATTACCACACCATCACAAAGCGTGACATTGGCTACCAGGGCGCAGGCCGCATCCAGCTTACAGTCTGCTGTTAACACACAGCCCGGACCGATCATGACCGCATCTGCAATTTCACAGCCGGGTCCGATCACGGCATTAGCACCCACGTGAATGTTGCTGCCCAGTGATGTGCTGGGGTCTATGCTCGCGGTTGGGTGGATGCCGGGGTCCAGCGGGCGCCTGGGGTCAAACAGGCTGGCGATTTTTGCAAAACTGACATACGGGTCATCGGCTAGCAGTACATTGACCGGGCAAAGCGCAGCGTCGCTGGCTGAAACCAGCACGGCTGCGGCCCGTGTCGTGGCCAGTTGATGGCGGTAGGTCGGATTTGAAAGAAAACTGAGTTGTGAGCCGCTGGCAGCGGACAAGGTGCCGATGCCTTCAATCAACGTGTCTCCGTCGCCCTGGTATTGCAGATTGAATTGTTCGGCTAACTCGGAAAGTTTGAGTCTGCGGGAAGGATCAACCATACAATGCAGTCAACGAAGTGACCGTTCCCGTAAATCCGCTTCATACTCCAGCCTGAGTTGATCCAGAATAAGCTGCGTTATGTCGAGGGAAGGGTCTGCATACACAACCGGGCTGGAAAGAATCAGGTCGTAGCCATTGTTACTGGCAATGACCTGCACGGCCTGGTTGATCTGGCCTTCAAGTTTCTGAACTTCTTCAGTGCGGCGGAAAGACAGCTCATCTCGCAGATCCTCTTTTTGCCGGTTAACGTTGCGGCGCATTTCACGCAAGTCACGTTCAAGACGTATTCTCGCGTCCTCGGCAATATCACCCTGTTGCAGGCGATCTTCTATTTTTTGTGCCTGGCGCTCCTGAAATTGAATTGCTTCGTTACGTGGGCGGAATTCGAGATCCAGTTGATCCCGGCCGGCCAGCACCTGTGGCGCGCTATCAAGAACCCGCTTCATATCCACATAACCCACGCGCAGTTGCTGGGCAGCCGCTGGCACGGAAACCATCATCAATAGCATCAGCAATATGGGAAAAAAACGCTTCATATACCCAAATTGTACCCTTTTTAGGCCTATGAATTAAGTCTGGGGTCGGAGTCAGGCGCCCGTTTACCCGGGGTCGGAGTCAGGCGCCAGCGTAAACCTGGCCAAAAATCTGCCAATTAATGTGTACTCTGGCGCCTGACTCCGACCCCGGTTTATACCTAAAACGTGGTCCCAAACGAGAATTGCAGGCTTTCTGTCCGGTCACCTTTGAACTGCCTGAGCGGGAACGCGTAGTTCATGATAATCGGGCCGATAGGGGCCTGCCATGTAATTGAAATACCGGTAGATGCCCGCATCAGGTTGGCATCAAAGGCATTGATGTTTTCGTACACGTTGCCAACGTCGACAAACAGGGCAATGCGGGAGCCACCACCCTTGGTAAACGGTGTCGGAATGGCTATCTCAATGCCACCGGAGACCTTCAGGTCGCCGCCAATCGCCCGGCAATTGGGGTCTTTCGGTCCAAGCGTATTGGCTTTAAAGCCACGAATATCGCGTACGCCACCGCCATAAAAGTGCTCAAAGAAGGGCAGACCGGTGTCCAGCGCGACGATTTCCTGCTCCAGGCAGTTCCGTTCCAGGCCCGGAGGCAGTTCTGTATCAACCGGTGTTGCCAATGAGGTTTTATCGTAATTATCATAGGCGTCGCCATAACCGAAATTACCGCTGAACGAGAACACGAGGTCAGACCAGATGGGTATGTATTTTGCGTAGCGATAGAACAGTTTGTAGTACAGGCGACTGCTGCCCGGTAAAGAACCGTTCACGCTTATCCGCTGTAGTGAGCCCCGGGTCGGGTTCAGAAAGTGGTTGCGCGTATCGCGCGACCAGGAAGAGGTGAAATCAATCACACTAAAATCGCGCTCACTGCTATCCAGTTCACCATCACCGTTGTGGTCGAGTGAGTTTGACAGAGGATCAAATGGCGTGGGAATAAAATACTGTTCAGGGCAAATACCGTTATTGTTCAGGTCATTACAAAGGATATTATCCGGATCTGTCGGATCCGGGAATTCAGTCTCGCGGATAAAGCTGCCAATGTTCAGGGAAGTCTTCCTGATGCCAATCCCGGCCCGGACATAATCTACTTCGGTCAGCGGAATTCCGAAGTTCACGCCGCCAGCCGCCTCGGAACTGGAAAAGGTCGAAATGTTGGCGCCGGCCCGGTTAAACGTGGAGTAACGGACATAGAAACCACGACTGACCCCGTCTTCGGTCCAGTACGGGTTGTTATAGCTCAGGTTGAAACTGGTGACGATACTACTGCGTGACAGCGCGAGGCCAACACGTTTGCCACTGCCGAGGAAGTTATCCTGCTGGATACTCAGGGAGGCGATCAAGCCCTGAACCTGTGAAAAGCCAAGTCCGACAGAGAAACTGCCCGCGGCACGTTCTTTTACGGTCACGACCACGTCTATCTGGTCATCGGTGCCCGGGACTGCGGGGGTTTCGATATTGACCGATTCAAAATACGTCATGCGCTGCAGGCGGATCTTCGAGCGGTCGATGGATGCCTGTGAGAACCAGCCACCCTCGAACTGGCGCATTTCCCGCCGTAACACTTCATCCTTGGTGCCGGTGTTGCCGACAAAAGTGATTTGCCGAACATACACACGCTTGCCGGGATCGATGAAATAGTTGATGGTGACCAGGCGGTTCTCCCGGTCAATTTGCGGGATGGGGTTCACATTGGCGAACGCGTAGCCAATATTCGCTAGCAGGGCGGTGATATTCTTCACGCTCTGTTCCATCTTTTTGCGTGAAAATACATCGTTTTCCTGGGTCATGATCAGGCGTCTGAAGGTCGCTTCTTCAATAACCATATCACCGGTTACCTGGATTTTGTCAACGCTGTATTGCTCGCCTTCAACGATATTGGCTGTGATATAGATATCCTGTTTATCCGGGCTGATAGAGACCTGTGTTGACTCTACATTGGCGTCGATATAGCCCCGGTCCTGGTAGTAAGAGCGGATTTTCTCAAGATCCCCGGAGAGTTTCTCACGCGAATACTGGTCATCCTTGGACCAGAATTTCCAGAATGGTGGAATCTTGGATTCGAATCCTTTCTCGATTTCCTTGTCGGTGTAGAGCGTATTGCCCACGATATTGATATGTTTGATTTTTGCTGTATCGCCTTCTTTGATGATGATGGAAATACGTACCCGGTTACGTTCAAGCTCAACAACCCGGCTTTCTACCGATACCCCATAGCGACCCTGACTGAAATACTGCCTGACGAGTTCCTGTTTAATGCGGTCGAGTGATTGTGGCTGATAAACCTCACCTTCAGCCAGGCCGATATCAGCGAGTACAGGAAACATGTCCTTATCTTTGATGGCCTTGTTGCCGGACAAGGTGATCTTTGCAATGGCAGGGCGTTCTTCAACGTTGATCACCAGGATGTTGCCTTCACGTTCAAGATCAATGGAATTGAAGAAACCGGTTTTGAACAACGACCGAATGGCCTGGCGGGCAGTGGACGCGGTTAGCACATCCCCGCTATCAATGTTCAAATAGTTGAATACCGTACCCTCAGAGATTCGTTGCAATCCCTCGACCCTGATATCAGAGATAGTGAACGGATCAAGCGCCAGGGCCGACTGAATTGAGAACAGGCCCAATAGCAGGATGGTCAGTACTTGAATTTTTCTCATGTACACAGATTCTTTTTTTGAAGGCAGGAAGTCTATCCGACCAGTCGTAAAATATCGTTAAAAAACGCAATACCCATGAGGCCAAACAACGCCAAAAGCCCAATATACTGACCCTTGGCTTGCACCTGCTCAGACACCGGGCTTCCGGTAGCCAATTCTATCAGGTAATAGAGCAAATGCCCTCCATCAAGAACGGGAATTGGCAGCAAATTGAGAATTCCCAGGCTCAGACTGATGGCGCCGAGGAAGAACAGGAAGCTGGATAGGCCTGCATTGGCTGAGCTGTTGGCAAAGCGGGCAATGCTGATCGGCCCGGACAGGTTTTTGACAGATGCCGTTCCGGTCAGCATCCGGCCGAGCAGACCCAGCGTGGAGTCAGTCAGGCGCGCCATTTCTGACGAGGCTGCCTTGAAGCCACCGATCAGGCCGTATTTATGCAGGAAATACGCACGCTCAGCCTGGGCCTTTAGTTGGGCATCAGGGGGCTGGTTGACGATGCCCAGGATCAAGCGGCTGGAAAACAGGCCACTGCTCTTTTTCTCAGGCTTGACATTGAGGTCGAGACGCTCGCCGGCTCGCTCGACTGTGACGGTTAACGGTTCATTAGCGGAGCCATATTTTTGTACCAATGCGCCCACCCATGTCCAGCTCGGAACGGCTTCTCCTGCGACACTGAGAATACGGTCGCCAGGTTTGAACCCTGCCTGGTAGGCCGGGCTGCCAGGTGTAACTTCACCCACGATCGCCGGAACTTTCGCTCGCCAGGGTTTGATGCCGATACCCTGTAGCACCTGTTCTTCGTTAAAACTGCTGTCCAGTTGACCGAGGTCCAGCGGCACCTGACGTTGGCTACCGCTCGCCTGTTCCACGGCAAGTATGACCTT
>QIKV01000026.1 GCA_003233115.1 Oceanospirillales bacterium | reverse complement strand
CGCCTGTTCCACGGCAAGTATGACCTTTTTCCGGTCAAGTGCGGGAGGAATCAACCCGAGAATGGCATGCGACCAGGTACTGGTCTCCTCACCATTAATGGATATGATCTGGTCGCCGGGTCGAAGGCCTGCGCTGGCTGCAATGCCGTTCACTTGACCGATGATGGGCCTGGATTCAGGCATACCGATAAGAAACATCACCCAGAAGGCGAGCAGTGTGAATATCAGGTTAAACGTGGGACCGGCTATGACAATGGCAATGCGGGCCCACACCGACTTACGGTTGAATGCCTCATGCAGGTCGCGGTCTTCAACTTCGCCCTCGCGTTCATCAAGCATCTTGACATAACCACCCAACGGAATGGCTGCGATTACGTATTCAGTACCATCGCGTCCTTTTCGTGACCATATTTTTTTACCGAAGCCGATAGAAAACGTGAGCACACGAACCCCCATTCGCCGTGCCATCCAAAAATGGCCAAACTCGTGGAAAGTAATCAATAGCCCCAATGCGACCAGTAACCACCAAATTGAGCCAAGTAATTCAGACATGTTCGTAGCAGGTATCCATTCAGACCAGGGAATCAATAATTCGACCGGTAACTTCGCGGGTCAGGCGATCATATTCCAGTACTTCATCAAGGCTGCCTATTTTACCCTGTTTGCAGCTATCCATTGCAGTGGATACAACCGAGGGTATTTGCAGGAAGCCGATACGATTATGCAGAAAAGCCTCGACCGCACATTCATTGGCAGCATTGAAAGTGACAGGTGCATTCCCGCCTGCCTCCAGCACATGGAATGCAAGTCCCAGCCCGGGAAAGCGTTCAAGGTCCGGTTGGTAAAACTCCAGTTTCTGCATATCAGCTAAATTGAGGCGGGCAACGCCAGCTTCAATGCGCCGGGGCCAGGCCAGTGCGTGTGCGATGGGTGTGCGCATATCGGGCATGCCCAGTTGAGCCAGCACCGAGCCGTCGCGGTAAGCCACCATGGAATGCACGATACTCTGCGGATGGATGATGACGGCGATCTGCTCAGGACGCGCATTGAATAGCCAGCGTGCCTCAATAATTTCAAGGCCCTTGTTCATCAAAGTGGCAGAGTCGACAGAAATTTTCCGGCCCATGTCCCAGTTGGGATGATTACAGGCCTGCGCCGGCGTAATGTCTTTCAGCGCGCTGCGTTCGGTGTGTAAAAATGGACCACCGGATGCAGTCAGGATCAATTGCTCAACGCCGACTTGTGCGAGCCCCCGGTTGAAATTTTCCGGCAAGACCTGGAACAGGGCATTGTGTTCAGAATCCACGGGAATGATTGTCGTGCCATGCTCGGCGGCTGCCTTGCGAAACAGTTCACCTGCGATAACCATGGATTCCTTGTTGGCCAGTAGCAGGCGTTTCCCGTTTTGTGCCGCATGCAATGTTGGCTCAAGGCCTGCAGCGCCGACAATTGCGGCCATGACTGCGTCGGTTTCATCCAGGCAGGCCACGGCGCTCAAAGCATCGCGCCCGGCCAGCACCTCTGCAGTGCAATTCAATGCATGAAGTGCTGCACGCAGCTCGGCGGCCATTGCTTTATCGCTGATAACAGCGTAACGGGCCTGGTGTTGTTGGCACTGTGCCGCCAGGCGGGCAATATTGCTGTGCGCACTCAGCGCGACAACGTGATAGCGGTCGGGGTGGAGGGCGAGCACTTTGAGCGTGCTTTCGCCAATTGACCCGGTAGAACCCAAAATAGTAATGCCCTGGCTGATCATTGTTCTATCCCGCGAGCAACAGGCCAAGTGTGAAAAATGGTGCCGCAGCCAGCAGGCTGTCCAGCCGATCCAGAATCCCGCCGTGGCCGGGCAGTAAAGCGCCGGAGTCCTTGCGGCCGCTGATGCGTTTATGCAGGGAAATCAATAAATCGCCACCGACCGATACCAGTGCTGTGACCAGCGCCAGCAGCATCAAGCGGGCCGGCTCAAGGCTCTCTATAGGCATAAAGTAAGCTGCCAGTAAGGCTGCCAGTGGAGCAGTGGCCAGTCCGCCGACTAAACCAGCAATGGTTTTGCCGGGGCTGATATGCGGGGCAAGTTTTCTTTTGCCAAAAGCCCGGCCGGCGAAATATGCCCCAGTGTCTGCCGACCAGACAATCAGCAGTAACAGCAAAATCAGCCATGAGCCGTCCGGCTGACTTCGAACCCAGCTCAGTGCGAACCAACCGGTGGTAATGGAAGCGACGGCTGTAACCAGGGAGGCAACCCGGTAAGCACGGTCAATGGGGGCTCCCGGCCGATAAAGGGTCAATCGCGTGAACATCAGCAGCCAAGCGGCACAGCTTACGCCCAGATAGATTAATATTCCGTCATTCCACTGGTCCCGGAACGCATATAGCAAGGTAAAAATTGCTGCTTGCAGCAAAATTACCACGGTTCCGGCAGTTTGCCCGGCAAGGCTTGCCAGGCGGCTGTATTCCCAACTGCCTCCCAATAGTATGATTGCCAGCAGTAGCAGGAACCACGGCGCCGGCAATACAAAAATTGCTGCCAGGGCCAATGGCAGCAACAAAAGGGCCGTCAATACGCGTTGTTTAAGCACTGAGGTTGCCCCTGACCTGGTCGCCGGTGCGCCCAAAGCGCCGTTCCCGCGACCGGAAGGCGGCGATAGCCAGGTCAAGTACATCACTATCAAAATCCGGCCACAATGTGGGTGTGAAATAAAACTCTGCATAGGCGGATTGCCAGAGCAGAAAATTACTGATTCGCATTTCACCGCCGGTACGGATAAACAGGTCCGGATCAGGCGAATTGGCAAGGGCCAGGTAACGTGCGAATTGCTGCTCATCAATATCGTCGGGAGACAGTTGGCCCTCGGCAATGGCCACAGCCAGACGCCTGGCCGCTTGCGTGATGTCCCAACGACCGCCGTAATTGACTGCGATGTTGACGACCATGCTGGTGTTGTCGGCCGTCAGGGCTTCTGCCCTGGACATTTTTTTTTGCAGGTTGGATTTGAAGGCAGATTTGTCGCCGACAAAACGCAGGCAGATGCCGTTTTGATGCAATTCGCCTGTTTCCTTGTCCAGCGCCCGCAGGAAAAGATCCATCAGGCGGGATATTTCACTCGCCGGGCGGCTCCAGTTCTCACTGGAAAACGCGAAAACGGTCAGGGTTCCGACGCCGAGTTGCAGGCAATGCCCAATGGAAGTGCGCAGCGCTTTAACCCCGGCCTGGTGCCCCATACTACGTGGTCGATTTCTCTTTTTGGCCCAGCGTCCATTGCCATCCATGATGATGGCGATATGACCGGGTATGGCTGGCGGCTCGATCAATGATTACTTCCACCCGCATGATAATGCATCAAAACTCCAGCAGTTCCTGTTCTTTGACCGCCACGATCTCATCTGCATTTTTAATATGAGTATCAGTTATCTGCTGAATTTCCTGCTCCGCACGACGGTCATCATCTTCAGAGATATCCTTGTTTTTCAGCAGTTCCTTGAGGTGGTGATTTGCATCCCGGCGGATATTGCGGATTGCTATCTTGGCATGCTCACCTTCATTGTGTACTACTTTACCCAGCGACACCCTGCGCTCCTCGGTCAGGGCGGGCAATGGAATCCGGATAATGGTTCCGGCCGTGACAGGGTTAAGGCCAAGATCAGAAGTCATAATGGCCTTTTCCAGTACCGGAACCATGGTCTTGTCCCAGGCAGTCACAGCCAGGGTACGGGCATCTTCAATCGACACGCTGGCAGCCTGGCTGATGGGGACTTCACTGCCGTAATAGTCTACATTGACGTGCTCCAGTAAACTGGGGTGCGCGCGCCCGGTACGAATCTTGGCCAGTTCCGTACGCAGGGAATCGAGGCTCTTGCCCATGCGGATGCGTGTGTCTTTCTTTATGTCTTGGATCATCTTCCTCTCCCCTGTGCCAGCGTTGCCAGTTAATGACCAATTTTAACAGCATAACGGAAAGTCGTTGTGCATGGGTGCGGTATTGAAACCGCGGAATAATCAGCGCACAAGGGTACCGACGTTCTCACCCTTGACGATTTGCATCAGGTTGCCGCTGCCAAATACGTTAAAAATCCGGATGGGCATACCCTGATCGCGGCACAACACGATCGCATTGGCATCCATGATGCCCAGTTTGCCCTCGATGACCTGATCGTAATTCAGGAAATCGTATAGCTGCGCATCTTTTACGATGTTGGGATCGGCGGAATAAACACCGTCTACCTTGGTAGCTTTCAGTACGATATCTGCACCGATTTCAATCGCTCGCAGTGCCGCAGCAGTATCCGTGGTAAAAAACGGGTTGCCCGTGCCGCCGGCGATTATGACAACACGGCCTTTTTCAAGGTGGCGGGTCGCGCGGCGGCGAATATAATCTTCACAGACATCGTGTACCGAGATTGCCGACATCACCCGTGCGTCAACACCCACTTTTTCCATCGCATCCTGCAGTGCCAGTGAATTCATCAGCGTGGCCAGCATACCCATGTGATCACCGGTAACGCGGTCAATGCCGGATTGGGCGAGGCCGGCACCCCTGAATATGTTGCCGCCACCGATGACGATGGCTATTTGCACGCCAGTATTAAGTACTTCCTGAACTTCACGGGCGATCCGGCCAATGATTGCTGGATCAATGCCATAGTCCTCATCTCCCAGCAGTGCTTCGCCGCTGAGCTTGAGAAGGATGCGCTGGTAGGTGGCTTTAACCCGCATATTGCACCAGTCTGGTTCCTTTCCCGGCTCTGGCTTGTTCAGATACGCCAGGACTTGAGCTTCCCTCAACGCAATAGCTATGGCTATTGGTTTCAGTCCAGCCCTGCGCCCAGTCGCACCTGTCGAGCGCCAGCGTCCGGGAAACTGGTGTAATATGCGGGTTAGCCACCCTTCACCTGCTGCATGACTTCATCCGCAAAGTTCTCTTCCTTTTTTTCAATGCCCTCGCCCACTGCAAGACGGGTGAATGCTTTCACACTGGCACCCTTTTGATCGAGCAGTTTGGCAACGGTTATGTCCGGATCCTTTACAAAAGGCTGGCCCAGCAATGTAATTCCCGCCAGGTGTTTGCGCATGCGCCCAGTAACCATCTTCTCAATAATATCAGCGGGTTTACCGCTGTCTGCCGCTTGTGAAATAAGGAATTGCTTTTCCTTTTCAAGGACATCAGCGGGGACATCGTCCGCGTCGATGTACTCAGGGTTCAAAGCGGCAATGTGCATGGCAATATCACGTGCGAGTTCGGTGTCACCGCCTTCAACTTCTACCAGAACGCCGATCCGGCCACCGTGTACATAAGCGCCAATATGGCCGCTTGTTGCCAGGCGGGCGATGCGGCGAACCTGGATGTTTTCACCGATCTTCGATACCAGTGCCTGGCGTGCAAGCTCGAGGCTTGAACCATCAAGAGCTGATGCCATCAATGCTTCGACATTGGTAGCAGCCGTCGTGAGTGCATTGTTGGCGACGGCCCTGGCGAAGGTCAGAAAGTTCTCATCCTTGGCGACGAAATCAGTTTCGCTGTTGATTTCGACCATGACAGCTTCGCTGTGATCTTCACTGGAAACCAGCATTACCTGGCCTTCTGCAGCAATTCGGGAAGCCTTTTTGTCAGCCTGGGCAAGACCGGTTTTACGCAGATACTCTATGGCGGTGTCCATATCACCATGGGTTTCAACCAGTGCTTTTTTGCACTCCATCATACCGGCACCGGTACGCTCGCGAAGTTCTTTTACCATTGCGGCAGTTACTGCCATCTCACTATTCCTTCTTCAAATAAGTTTATCAAGCGCGTTAGTCTTCAGTTACCTTTTTGGCGACCTTTTTCTTGCTGGTCTTTTTCTTGACAACCTTTTTCTTACTGGTCTTTTTCCTGGCGGCTGTTTTTTTCTTTGGCGCTGCCGTTTTAACCACTTCCGGAGCTACTTCGGTAGCTGCCTGTTCAGCAGTTTCAACCTGCTCGGTATCAACCTCTGCTGCTTTGGCAGTTGCAACTGGAGCGGGTTCATTGCTGGGTTCTTCAGCAGTTTCAACCTGCTCGGCATCAGCCTCTGCTGCTTTGGCAGTTGCAACCGGGGTGGGTTCATCCCCTGGTTTTTCAGCAGTGTCAACCGGAGCAGCTTCGGCTTCTGTTTTATCAGTAGCGACCGCTTTCTCAGAATCTTCAGCGGCCGGCGGTGCCTTTTTCACTACAACCTTCCTGGCCACCTTCTTGGCAACCTTCTTTTTAGTTGCCGTGTGTTTGCCAGCCCTGGCAGAGCGCTTGATCGGATTGCCGAATTCATCCAGTTCTACGAACTCATCCCGGTCTTCCACTTGCGGAACCGAGGCACGGCCTTCCAGCACAGCATCGGCGACCAACTGGGTGTAAAGACGAATGGAACGAATGGCATCATCATTGCCCGGGATAACATAGTCGATATCTTTGGGTGAGCAATTGGTGTCGACCACCGCGATAACGGGAATACCCAGCTTGCGTGCTTCTTTTACCGCGATGTCTTCATGGCCTACATCAACGACAAACATGACGTCAGGCAGACCCTTCATATCCTTGATGCCGCCGAGGCTCTTCTCGAGCTTGTCTTGTTCGCGGGTCAGTTGCAGGACCTCTTTCTTGACCAGGCGTGCAAAACTGCCGTCTTCTTCCATTTTTTCAATCTGGCGCAAGCGCTTGATGGACTGGCGGATGGTACGGAAATTGGTCAGCATGCCGCCGAGCCAGCGATGCGATACGTAAGGCATGCCGCAACGCTGCGCTTCTTCGGCAATAGCCTTGGAGGCCGCACGTTTGGTGCCAACAAAAATGATATTGCCGCGTTTGGCTGCAACGCTGCTGACGAAATTCAGTGAATCCACCAGCATTGGCAGCGATTTTTCGAGATTGATGATATGGATTTTGCCACGTGACCCGAAAATATACGGAGCCATTCTGGGATTCCAGTAACGGGTCTGGTGGCCGAAATGTACGCCGGCTTCAAGCATCTGGCGCATGGTAATATCAGGCATTGTTAAATCCTTCGTATAGCAGAAACCCAGCGGCCAATGATTCTGCAATCCGGCAGCGCCGACTTTCCGGGTTAATCCTCCACATACCCTGTCCGGAAACCCCGTCTATGCGGGGCACCCAACCGGACGGTTGCGGCATGTGTGCGTATTTGATGTCTGGTCATTGGCAGGAAAACCCTGCAATTTCCACCATCCCAATTTCTGGCCGTGACAAGCACGTCCGAGAGAGCAGGGCTTTATACCAGAAATGGCCGGAATGGGCAATGTTTTTGGCCGTTTACAGGTGATTCCACCATTTTATTTTAGGGTCATCATCTGTGTAGGAGCGACCAGCCTTGCTGGTCGCGAGGGGTTTGTCATTTATTGATATTTGGGGGTTTCGCCTCCGGCGAGTTGCTTTTCTTTGCTCGCACAAAGAAAAGTAACCAAAAGAAAGTGCGCCCGGGTCAGATGGTCCCTGTGCAACTTCCCTCGGCCTGCCTTGCTTGGTGGCACCGCTCAGCACGGCCCATCCGGGGCCGGGCTTCCCTGGAATGAACATGGCCCAGGCCAGCCTTTCGACCGGTGCCCGGTCTCACCTTCTCCCTGTTCATTCCTGCCAGTCGCGGCGGCAGACCTCGGCATCTTCTGACGGGTTGGGTAGAGCACGGCAAGAGCGGGAAGGTGGCGTGTCTACCTGGGTTACCGACATAGAGGTTATGTACAACAGTTCGGCCTGCATGATGCAGTAAGCTTTGGTAACTTGGAAACACATGGGCCCAGTTGGCTTTGTGGTCCATGTGCTTTTAGTCGTACTGTCAGACACCAGTTAGATAATTTGTAACAAAATAGACTTTCCAGCCGGAAAGTGAAGGGCTTGTGAGCAATTGAAGTTGTGCAGAAAATGAAACCAAAAAAAATAATCACCTTCCTGTTGTTAATCTCAGTTTATTTTTCAATCGCGTTGTCTGCTGATGACAGCGAGTTTATAACGGTTGTCGATGAAAAAAATTTAGATGGATATTGGCAAATTAAAAGAAAAGTTCGAGCGGTTGTTGAAAAGGCAAAAAGAAGTAAAGGAGGCTGTTCATCGATCGCCTTTATTATCGAGCCTGATGGGAAAACCAGTAACGTTAGTATAGTTGCTTCGATTCCAGATGATGCACTGGATAACGTCTGGCTTGATAAGGTTCGCAGAACTCGTTATAAACCGGCAAAAGACAATATGGCCAGGTTGCCAGTGTATACCGTGATCTCCAGAGCTAGTTACAATCCCGCTGGAGGCTCGAAGGAGCAGCAAGCGCAGGAACGATCTCTGATGGAAAAGATTAACATAATCTGCGGACAGAATACTGCTGAATACCTGGCTCAGATCATGAAAGAGTCAAAAAACTAAACATCCGCGTTCTCAGGACGTGGACTTGTTTTCAGGAGGTAATCCAAGACATTTTAAAACAGAAAAGGAATTCTGAATTAGTGAAAAATTCTATTCTGATAGCACTTGCTACCCTTCCGCGTGCCACCGTTTCTGCCAGTGCAACTGCTGATACACGTGCTGTAT
>QIKV01000096.1 GCA_003233115.1 Oceanospirillales bacterium | reverse complement strand
TGATCGCCTGCCGATTTTTAAAGCCAGTCTTGCCATGTTTCGGGCGCACCCGGTAAACGGTGTGGGCGTGAGGGCGTTTCCTAAAGCATACATGGAATACGCAGCAGCAAATGACATTCATATCCAGCGTGCTGGTGGCAAGTCCGGCGCCACCCATGCCCACAACCTGGTGCTGGAGGTCATGGCCGATACGGGCAGCATCGGTGTGCTGGGAATGCTGGCAGGATTAATATTGGCTTTTCGACTCTGGCGCAGCCTGTCGCCGGCCCGGCGGTGCGAGGCGTTCCCCTTTGCCTTGTCCCTGGTGTTGCTGCTGTTCCCCCTTAACTCGTACTTTGCCCTGTACGGTACCTACCTGTCCTCCCTGATCTGGGTGCTGTTTGGCCTTTGGATTGCATGCATAGATGACGCTCCCAACGTGGCGCCTGCCAAAAGCAATTAGTTCCTAGTCATAAAATGGTGATTCGCCTTCCGGCCGGGTCTTGAAGCGCCGATGAATCCACCAATACTGCTCAGGTACTTTCCGGATCTGTTCTTCCATAATGGCGTTGACCCGGGTCAGGTCCGCCACGACATCATCCGAAGGAAAATTATCCAGGGCCGGAAATACCGTGGTAATGTACCTCCCGCTGTCCTGTTCATAGCGCGTAAACATCGGTACTACCACACAACCCGTGACTGCGGGAAGTCGGCGCGTGGCCAGCAGAGTCGAGGCCTGAATACCGAAAAATGGTGCAAATGCAGCCTGGTTGGCACCAAAATCCTGATCGGGTGCATACCACACCAAACCACCATTTTTTAGTATCCGGATAGCCTGCCGGGGGTTGTCTTTCTTAATCAGGTGCTCAGCCACACGTAGCCGTCCACGGTTCTGGTACCACTCAATCACCGGGTTCTTGAGTGGGCGGTATATAAAGCTACCGTGCACGTGCCTGCCCAGCATATGCCCGCCCATCTCCATACAGGTGGTATGGCAGGTCAGGATCAGAACACCCCGACCCAATTCTTCAGCGTCCTGCAGGTTCTCCAACCCTGCAACCCGGATACGTGATGTCAGCCGTTCCAGCGGCCCGGACCAGCACCAGGCGGTTTCAACCAGCATGCGTGCCAGTGACCGAAACCCGCCCCTGAGTATCTCCTCGTGGCGGCCAGCATCCAAGGCCGGAAAACATCGTTCGATGTTACGCCGTGCTATTTTTCGCCGGCTTCCCATCAGGTGATAGGTGAGCGGGCCCAACGGACTGACCAGCAGCAATCCCAGCCGGGGTGGCAAGCGGCCCAGCAACCACAGCAAGCCAACCGCAAGCCAGCTAAACCAGTGGCGTGGCCCTTTGGGTGGTTTTTGTATGTCCGTTGACACCATATTGGTCTTTTTCGCACATATTGACACTTTATCCAAGTCCAAAATCATACCTGGCCGGATTTCAATTCGCGCTGAAGCCGACCGGAGACTTCTCTATAATCAGTTTTTCACCACCAGATCGGGCCATCAGCAACCATGCACATCCTTTATTCACTGCTTGTTGCACTCAGCACCCCTTTCGTATTGCTGTATTTTGCCGTGCGCGGGTTGCGGGACCGGGCGTACCTGGCACGCTGGGGTGAACGCTTTGGTTTCGTTGAGGCTGGTGACAGGGCTGGCGGAATTTTGCTGCACGCTGCTTCAGTGGGTGAATATAATGCTGCCAGCCCGCTGATAAGGGCTTTGCTCAAGCGCTATCCTGAGCTGCCATTAACCGTCACCACGTTGACACCAACAGGTTCCGAAAGAGTCCGCCAGGATTTGGGTAGTAAAGTATTTCATGCCTATATCCCGCTGGACTTAACATTTGCTGTAAACCGCTTTCTAAACCGCACGAAGCCACAACTGATGGTCGTAATGGAGACGGAAATCTGGCCCAATCTTTACCGCCAGGCGCACCGCCGGAATATCCCGCTGCTCATTGCGAATGCACGCCTGTCCGAAACCTCGGTCAAGCACTATCAATGGTTGGCCGGCCTGGTCCGTGACATTTTGCAGCCGGTTGCCTGGATAGGTGCGCAAAGCCCAGCCGATGCCGAGCGCATGATTCGATGCGGTAGCCTGCCGCAGCGCACTGCCGTGACCGGCAATCTGAAGTTTGACCTGCAGGTTCCAGCCAGCTTGCTGGAACAGGGTGAAGCCTTGCGTTCCCGCTGGAACCCGGCACGGCCGGTGCTGGTGGCAGGCAGCACCCATGAAGCTGACGAAAACGTCATACTGCCTGCATTTGCCGGCGTGCTGGAAAGCCTGCCAGATGCACTCTTAATATTGGTTCCGCGCTACCCGGAGCGCTTTTCCCGCGCTGCCCAGGCGGCCCGGGCAGCCGGTTTGCGGGTGGCGTTGTTTAGCGAAGGAGAAGCCTGCTCTGCGCAGACCCAGTGTTTCGTAATTGATGCAATGGGCCAGTTGCTGACTTACTACGCCTGCGCTGATGCAACCTTCGTGGGTGGCAGTATGGGTGCTCAAGGCGGCCACAATGCACTGGAGCCCGCTGCGCTGGGAAAACCTGTGATGGTGGGCCCGAACACAGCCAATGCCAGGGAAATCGTCGCCGGGCTTATCGGCTGCGGTGCCGCAATGTGCATCAACGACTCGCGGGAATTGCAGGTTTCAGCTACAGCGTTGCTGACCGATGGGTCGCTGCGCGACCGCATGGGGCAGGCCGGGCTGGCACTGGTAGAGAAAAACAGAGGCGCTCTGGAGATAACGCTGGATGCGATTGCACGGCAGCTTGCTGATTGAACCAGAAGATGCTGTCATGCAGTACCTATACGGAACTCAATTTCCCTGACCGGTAGGCACGATTATATTTATTACAAAATCTGTCACGCCCCAAAACTGCTTCGGCCGCCAGTAAAAACGGAGTGATGCCGGGCGATGACGGATCCATTATCGCCGCATCCATGCCCGCGTCCAGCGCCAGCACCAGGAAGGCCTGGTTAATATATTTCCGCATCGGAGACCCAAAGGACAGGTTGCTCAAGCCGCCGGTAAGATGTGCATCAGGATATTGTCGGTGTATGCGGCGCATGCTCTCGCAGGCAACCAAACCCGCATTATCAGCGGTAGAAATCGCCATGATCAGCGGGTCGATATAAAGCCTGTCGTCAGCAATTCCGGCCGCCCGCGTCGCAGCCACAAGCCGCGCAATGATGTTTAACCTGTCGTCGACGGTTTTGGGGACGCCACTGCCATCCAGCGCCAGTGCAATCACCGGACACTGGTACTCAACCACCAGTGGCAACACGTGCGCGAGCCGTTCCGGTTCACCGCTTATTGAATTAATCATCGGTTGCCGGTCGACTGCCTTGAGGGCCAGCTCCAGCGCTGCCGCATTGGGGCTGTCCAGGCACAGGGGCACATCGACGGCCTGCTGCACGGTTTGCACCAACCAGACCAGGTCATCAGCCTCCCGCTCAGAACCAGTACCGGCATTGACATCCAGGTAGTCGGCACCGGCCTCGACCTGCTCATGTGCCAAGCTCGCAATCAAACCTCCGTCACGCTGCCCGATTGCGTCCCCAACCTGCTTACGCGTGCCGTTAATCTTTTCACCAATAATCAACATGCCTGCTTTTCCTTTCCTCGATGCGAGCGGTTACGCCTGGCCGGCTCCTGGCCTGCCATTTTGCTGCTGCGCCGGGAAACGGGTCGCGAGCACAAGTTCGCGGTTGAAATTTTTCTGCTGCTTCAGTTCAATCCTTACGGCGTGCTGCGCAATCTGAGCTGCCTGGTCACGCATGGTGCTAGATACCAGCGCCATCTTGGCGCCGGTGCCGGCTGCATTCCCGGCCTGCAGGCGGGTGGCATTCGGCAAGCGTGGCAACAGGCCGATGCTGGTCGAGCTTTCTACATCCAGGTAGGACCCGAAGGCACCGGCCAACACCAGTTCCTGTACCTCTTCATCCTGCGTATTTGAAAACGCCAGTAACGTTCTGATGCCGGCCGCGACCGCAGCCTTTGCCAACTGAACTTCACCGATATCCTGTTGGCTAATCACAATGTCCTTGCCGTGGCCGGTGTTTTTTGCTTCGACCAGCAGGAATTCTTTTCCATTTCCCCCCTCGCGCACTCCCGCCTGGCCGGATTGCAGATGACCGCGGTAATTGATGGCACCTGTTTGCCACAGCAGCGCAACTGCATCAATAACACCGGAACCGCACAAACCGACAGGCGGCAGATCGTCGATGGTTTTTACCGCAAGGCCATCCGCCGTCTGCCTGATTTTCTCAATGGCGCCAGACATAGCACGCATGCCGTGACGGATGTGACCCCCTTCAAAGGCCGGTCCGGCCGGGCAGGACGCCGTCAGTAGCAAGCCATGTTCTGGCCTGGAGAGCACAATCTCGGTGTTGGTGCCAATATCAATACCCAGTGACACATGGCTGCAGCGATGCAATCCGTTGGCAAGAATCATCGCAACGTGGTCGGCACCTACAAATGCACCGATGCACGGCAGCACGTGTACGAAGACATCATTGGGCAGTTCGATACCGATATTCCGAGCCCTCGTGTCCACGGCTGCAGTGGTGGCTGCGATATACGGTGCCGCCAGTAGTCCATCGGCTGGCAAGCCGAGAAACAGGTGCGTCATGGCCGTGTTCCCCACGATGCACAGGTCTGCGACCTGGTCCGGACCGGCCTTTGCATTCTCTACCAGGGTACTGATCAACTGGTTAACCCCGCCGCGCACACAACGGGCCAACGCCTGTGCCTGCGCACTGCCCTTGCGGGCAAAAACCAGGCGGCTGATCAGGTCTTCGCCATAACTGATCTGTGGGTTGGCAATAGCGCAGGCAGCAAGCTGATCTCCGTTTTCAAGATCAAGCAGATAGGCGGCAATTTTTGTACAGCCGATATCTACTGCCACGCCAAGTGGCCGCCGGCCTGCAGCGGTAAATCCGACTACTTCATCGCCTCTGGTGAATGCTGTGAATCGCCAACCGGTCGCTCTGACCCGACGGGCCAGGGCCCGGATGACACCGGCACTTGCCTGCCACCGGGTCTTGCCGCCAGATCCTGAATCCAGGGCCTGAACGACGCGTTCAAAGTCTGCAGTTGTATCTTCCAGCGTCGGTGCGAACGTCTCAATGCTGTGTCTGCGCACACAGGCATCCACGCCGATGGGTTGCGTGCCGCCATCCAACTGCAGTCGTTGCTGGTTACTCAGCGTCGTAGGCGGTATATGCACGCCTGCGTCACCGTGCAAGCGGGCCCTGCAGGCGAGGCGCTGGCCGGCTTCAATCTCTTCCCGGTGCAGAGCACGAACTTCGGCTGCGGTTGGTTCAGGCACATTCCTGCCATATACAGTCACACGACAGCGGCCACATAAGCCGTTGCCGCCGCAGTTGGCAGCGAGGACCAGGCCCGCCTCGCGGCCCGCCTCGAGCACCGTTGAGCCTGCACTTACATCGACCCGTGTGCCAGTCGGCTGAAACGTTATCCTGATGAGTTCAGACAATTTTTTTGCCGTCAATTTTCAGGCTTGTGCGCCAACCTCCAGCCACGTTTTTGCCTGCCTGACTGCTGCCTGTGCATCCGCACCCCAACTGTCCGCACCCACGACTGCGCACACCCCGCCATCTACCGGGCCACCGCCGATCATGATCCGCACCTTGTCTCTGAGGCCCGCTGTTTCAATCGCACTGACGGTTTCCTGCATCGAATCGAATGCCAGCGTCAGCAAGCCAGACAGGCCGAGCACACTGGCGCTGGTTTCCTGCAGTGCATCTACAAACCGGGCAGGGGGTACGTCAACACCGAGGTCGGTTACTTCCAGGTTTGCTGATTTCAACATATTAACGACGATGTCCTTGCCAATATCGTGGATATCACCCTGCACCGTGCCGACAACGACTGCGCCACAACTGATTTGCGTTGCTGACTTTAATTGTGGCTCCAGGATCATACTGACCTGCTTGAAAATTTCACCGGACATCATCAGGTCGGAAACAAAATATTCCTTCTTCTCGAAACGGTCACCGACTTCGGTCATCCCCGCCTGACAAGCCTGCAAGATAAGCAGTGGCTCGGTACCACCCTCCAGTTCCCTGCCTACAATTTCGAGGACGCGATCCTCTTCCAGTTCAGCCAATGCCCGTATCAGTTGCTGCAACATCATTTTTCTCCTGCGTGCTGACAGGCCCTTTGCTTCCTGTCATAAATTCTTCCGGTTTCACCCAACCTGGCCGTACTCCCTGCTTGCTGCAACCATCGCCTCCATGTTTTCAGGCCTGGCATTGATCGGTGCATCACAGCCCGGGCACAGAATCAGCCCGGTCGGGCCGACGTCACGAATCAGATCGTGTACATATTTGAAGATGTCGTCTGGCGTACCGGAATAAAACAGCGCTGAGGGCACATCGCCCATGATCGCCATCTGGTCGCCGAGGATTTCCTTTGCTTTGCGCAGGTCGGTCATGCCGTCTGAATTGAGCAGGCACATCTTCGCCGGCAGTTCCCTGAACCGCTCGAGATCACGGGTCCAGTCCTGGTCCAGGTGGAGCACCGAGATAATACCCTTGTCAGCAAGCGCGTTAACCAGTTCAAGAAAGTACGGAAATACAAACTCGTCCCAGATCGCCGGCGCCAGCAAAGAACTCGCAGAACGCCAGCCACCCACCCAGATCGCCGGTATGCCGGACAACTCAGCGGTTTTAATTCCTTCCTGAATCATGTACGGCAGCATGTGGTCCATGACTTCCCTGACCTTATCCTTGTTGCGATACAGGTCAATAAAAAACCGCCCCATTGAGCGCCCGCCACAGAGGTACTCAAACGGTGTAGCAGTACCACCGAATGCGATTGGCACATAGCCGTGCTCGCGGCACCTCTGCCTGACGTGTTGTACATTGTTGATAACCCAGGTCTTCATCTCTTTGAGGTCATCAACATCAATCACGCGCGGGTAATATCCCTCAAGAAAGGCCGGCCAGCCTTTATCCAGAATCACATCATAGTCTTCCGGTTTCATGACCTCCGCTTCCTGCACCTGCCACAGCGTATCCGCGGGCAATTCCCTGCCCGGTGCTGCAATATGTGAAAGCCAGGCTGCGGTTAGCTGCGGAACGATCCTGCCACAGGGTAGCTTGTTGATCCCGTCCCATACATCGGCACCCAGCTTATCCATGGCTGCCAGGGTTACCTCGGTGCGGTTCTCAGGGACATCGCAGAAATCTGCGATGGACATGCCCATGTAGCGCGGTGCGAAGGCCATGCCCATAAACACGGTTGGAACACGATCCACCGGCTCCAGTGCAATGGCCTTGTTGATTCTGATTCTGCGTTCTTCGTAGAGGGCTTGCATTTCTTTCCTCCCGTCCTCGTACACAGGAAAAACAGAGAATACAATGATATTGTCAAAATTGCGTGATTATTCTTCTTGTGCAGAACTAAACCCGGTGCTTATGCAAGATGGAATATGCGCATGCGGGTTACTTCAGAATACTGTTGACCTTACGCAGGTCTTCTTCTGCCAGTACGCCCGCTACTGCCTTCAAACGCAAATGATCGACGATGTAGGTGTGGCGGGCCAGGGAATTGTCCCGCTGGGCCTGGAAAAAACGCTGCTGGGCAATTAGTACATCCACAATTGTCCGGGTGCCAACCTCAAATCCGGCCTGGGTTGCCTCCACGGCGCTCTGCGCTGAAATCAGCGCCTGGCCAAAAGCACCCACCTGTTCGATACCGGCAATCACCGCACGATACGCGTTGTTGGTTTGTCTGACCACCGCCCGTTGCTGGCCGTCCAGATCCTCGTTAACCGCGTTGAGTGTATACCTGGCCTGGCGTGTTCTGGAGGTAATCATGCCACCCTGGTACAGGGGTACGTTCAGTTGCAAGCCAATGCGTTGGTCATTTCTTAGTACTTCGGTAGTGGTCAGAATTTCTCCGAAGAAATTCCGAATGGTCAGTTTGTTGTTCCGGAACCGACTCACACTACCCACCAGATCCAGGGTCGGAATGTGGCCGGAACGCTGTAATCGAACGCTGGCATCTGCGATCTCAACACCTGCACGGGCCGCCAACACTGCGGGATTGTTTAGCATGGCTATATCCACCCACTCCGCCGGGTTTTCGGGTACTGGCTTGAACAACGGCAGTACGTCCTTCAACGGGTCAATATCGTCAAAATACTGCCCGGTCAGCTCGTATATGACCTCTTTGGCATCGGCCAGCTTGTTCCTGGCCACGATGGCACGGGCACGGGCATTGTCATAGCCGGCGCGGGCCTCATGCACGTCCGTTACTGCGGTCAGGCCAACTTCGAATCTCTGTTCTGCCTGTTCGAATTGTCGTTGCAGTGCTTTCTCCTCGGCTTCAGCAAAAATCACACCATCCTGGGCCGTCAGGACACCAAAATACCCGCCGGCCACACGCACCAGAAAATCCTCGTAAGCCAGGTTGTAAGTCGCCTCGGCCTGACTGACCTGCCCACGGGCGATATCCAGTTGTTCATAATTTTTCTGCGCGTACAAAGACTGCCTTAAATCCAGCCGATAGGACTGCGTATCAATATCACTGCTGGTACTGAAAGATCGGTTAAAATCTGATTCAGCAACGTTTGTATCACTGGTACCAAAATCCCGGGTCGCCCCGCCGCTCAGGGTCGGCAGCAGATTTGCCCAGGCCTG